>JBBSLM010000703.1:0-1001 GCA_038255245.1 Sphingomonadales bacterium | reverse complement strand
GTGCTCGCCGGTTACAGCGCTGCCGCCCCAGACCTGATCGCGCGCTACGACGCGATCCCGATCCGCGAGATGTTCGCTCCGGTCGAAGACCTGCTGCCCTCCGCGCCCAGCCGGATCGCGGATATCGGCGCGGGCACCGGGCGCGACGCGGCGTGGCTGGCGAGCCGCGGCCACGCCGTCACGGCGGTCGAGCCGGTCGCGGCGCTGCGAGAGGCGGGGATGGCGCTTCACCCGGAGCCCGCCATCCGCTGGCTGGATGACCGCCTCCCCGAGCTGGCGGCGCTCGCCGGCGACGAAGCGGCGTTCGACCTGATCCTGCTGATCGGCGTGTGGCAGCATCTCGACGACGGCCAGCGCCGAATCGCTATGCCTCGCCTCGCCAGCCTGCTCGCGCCGGGCGGCAGGTTGATCCTGTCTTACCGCCACGGTCCCGCCTCGGCCGGGCGGCCGGTTCATGCCGGGAGAGTCGAGGATACGATCGACGGCGCCGCCCAGACCGGACTGGCCTTGCTTCGCCGCCGCGCCGCGGAGTCGGTCCAGGCGGCCAACCGCGCTGCCGGCGTTCACTGGACCTGGCTTGTCTTCGCGCGCGCCTGACCATTCGATTCATGGTCGTGGGCCGCACCCCTCGACTTCCCGCCGAACGAGCGGATAGAATCGGACATGCTCGCCGCCCCGGACCGCCGCCGCTTCCTCAACGCCTCAGGGGCCGGCCTGTTGGGACTCGCCCTGCCCGCCTGTGCAACGCGGCCGCAGCGGGTGGTCGGCACGCGCGCGGTCCCTCCGGCCTGTCTCCCCAAAGTCGACGCCCACCCCTCCCGCCTGATCCGCGCCGTCGCGGGCCTGCGCCCCTATCGCGCCGCCGGCTTCGTCGTTCGCGAAGAGGCGCTGGGAGCCAAGCGCCTCGTGCATAATTACGGCCATGGCGGCGCGGGGATCACCTTGAGCTGGGGCACCTCCCGGCTCGCCGCCGATATCGGCTTGCGCGGACATCAGGGCGC
>JBBSLM010000702.1:0-1006 GCA_038255245.1 Sphingomonadales bacterium | reverse complement strand
ATGCTTCGCGATGATCTTGCCGGCCGCCTCGGTGTCGGTGCTTTTCACGCAGACCAGGATCAAATCGGCGTCCGCGCACAGCTTCGGATCGTCCGAACAGGCGATCGTCCCGGCCGGCAGATGGATCGCCTGCGACGGCCCATCGCCGCTCGTGTCGCCGACGGTGAGGCCGTGTTCGCCAATCTCCGCCGCGACGCCAGCCCGCGCCACCAGCGCCACGTCCAGCCCTGCCGACGCCCACGCGCCGCCGATCCAGCCCCCCACCGCACCGGCGCCGAACACGCAGATCTTCATGGCTAACTCAGCCACGCCCGCGATAGGGCGGCACGCCCTGGTCGGGCAGCCACAGGCCTTCGGGCGGTGCGCCGGACTGCCAGAAGACGTCGATCGGCATGCCGCCGCGCGGATACCAATAGCCGCCGAGGCGCAGCCAGAGCGGCCGCATCTCGACCGTCAACCGCTCGCCAATCCCCACCGTCACATCCTCGTGAAAGCCGGCGTGATTGCGAAACGCGCCGAGGAACAGTTTCAGCGATTTGGATTCGACGATCGTCTCACCCGGCGCATAGTCGATCACCAGATGGGCAAAATCGGGCTGGCCGGTGACCGGGCAAAGCGAAGTGAATTCCGGCGCGGTGAAGCGCACCAGATAGGGGCGGCCAGGACGAGGATTGGCGACATAGTCCAGCGCCGCTTCCTCCGGGGAAGCGGGCAGGGGGACATTCTGGCCGAGATGGGAGACGTTCATGCGTCGAACCTAGCGGGAAGAAGAGCCACCCCCAACCCCTCCAGCAAATGCTGGAGGGGAGTCAGGCTGTGACTCCCCTCCACGTCTTCGTGGAGGAGCGGGGGTGGTTCTTACTTCCTCAATCGAAAATGTCCGACAGCCAGCTCTTGCGTCGCTTGTAGCCACCCTGGCCCTTGTAATAATCGTCGCCATAATGGCCCTGGCCGGGGTGCCCGTGCGGCCCGCCCTGCGGCTGCCAATGCCCGCCCTGTGGCGGTT
>JBBSLM010000701.1:0-1007 GCA_038255245.1 Sphingomonadales bacterium | reverse complement strand
GCTCCTCGCAATGACGGTGGCTGAAATTACGCCAGCAGTATACTCGCTAGCGCCGCGCTCAGCAGATTGGCCAGGCTCCCGGCGATCAACGCGCGGATGCCCAGTTTGGCGATGTTCGGGCGCTGGTTCGGCGCGAGGTTGCCGGTCACCGCCAGCTGGATCGCGATCGAGCTGAAATTCGCGAAGCCGCACAGCGCGAAGGTGAGAATCGCGAGAGTGCGTCCTTCGAACGCACCGGGACCCATCGCGCCCAGGTCGATGAAAGCGACGAATTCATTCAGCACGATCTTGGTGCCGAACAGGCCGCCGGCGTCGCTTGCCTGCTCCCAGGGAATGCCGATCAGGAACATGACCGGCTGAAAGATGTAGCCGACGATGCTCTGGAAGGTGAGGTTCTCGACGCCGAACCAGCCGCCGATGCCGGACAGGATGCCGTTGGCGAGGGCGACGAGGGCGACGAAGGCGAGCACCATCGCGCCGACCGCGACCGCCAGTTTCACGCCGGTCTGCGCGCCTTGCCCGGCGGCCATGATGATGTTGGCCGGCCGTTCGCCTTCCTCGAACGTCTCGGCGATCTCGACTTTCTCCTCGACCGCCGCGCCGCCCGTCGCCGCGGCGCCCTCGGCGCCCAGCGGCAATTCCTCTTGCCGGGGCGGCTCGTCCGGCATGATGATCTTGGCCATCAATATGCCGCCGGGTGCGGACATGAAGGCGGCGGCGAGCAGATAGGGCAGGATTTCGGGCCGCAGGGCCTCGGGAAACAGGCTGACATAAGCGGCCAATATGGTCCCGGCGACGCCGGCCATGCCGACCACCATGAGGGTGAACAGCTGTGCGGGAGTCAGCGAGGCGAGATAGGGGCGTACGACGAGCGGCGATTCGCTCTGCCCGACGAAGATGTTCGCGGCCGAACCCAGCGCCTCGACGCGGCTGATACCGGTGATCCAGCCGATCGCGCCGCCGACCCAGCGCACGATCAGCTGCATGATGCCGAGATAATAGAGGAT
>JBBSLM010000700.1:0-1009 GCA_038255245.1 Sphingomonadales bacterium | reverse complement strand
CGACGCGATGATCCCGGTCTCCGGCATGCCGACCAGTTTCTCGTCATAAGGCAGGCTGAGCTCGGCCCAATCCGCGCCATGCCCGAGATAGCCAATGCCCAGCGCCCCGCCATGACCGACGCGGCGGACGTAGGACATGAACCGCTGCGGGTCGAACCCGGCCCCGGCGCCCGCCGCGCTCATGCCAGCCGCTGCGCCGTCTCGCGGATCAGGGCGATCATGTTCGGAATGCCCTGCGTCCGGTTGGAACTGAGCTGGTTCTTCAGGTCGAACGGCGCCAGCGCCGCATCGAAATCGGTCGCGAGGATTTCCGCCGGCGTTCGGTCCTGCGCCGCCAGCAGCACGAGGGCCACGATCCCCTTGGTGATCGCCGCATTGCTGTCGGCCAGGAAATGCAGCCGGCCGTCGTCGCGCGGCACCGGATAGAGCCAGACCGAAGCCGAACAGCCGCGCACCAGGGTCGCCTCTGTCTGCAACGCCCCCGGCATCGCCTCCAGCGCGCGGCCGAGATCGATCAGCAACCGATAACGGTCGTCCGCATCGAGCAATTCGTAATCGGCATAGACGTCGGCGAGGGAATGCATGGCCGGGGCGTTAGCGGCTCTGTGTGGGGTGACAAGAAAGAACCACCCCCAAACCCTCCACGAATCCGTGGAGGGGAGTCAGATTGTGACTCCCCTCCACGCCTTCGTGGAGGGGCCGGGGGTGGCACTTTCTTCCTTCGTCCGCCGCACCTCATTCCGCCCCGTCGGCGATCGCCTCCAGCCGTCTCACCCGCTCCCGCAAATCCGCCAGCTCGATCCGCGCGGCGGGGGAGGGCACATATTGCTCTTGCGGGTGCTGCGCGACCAGTTGCGCGCGTTTCAGCTCCAGCCAGCCCTGCCAGCCGCGCAGGAAGGCGGCGATGGCGATCAGCAGCCCGGCGAGCCCGGCGGCCAGCGCGATCAGCAATCCCTGGTCGGACATGGCTCAAGCCTCCCTTACCGGTCGCGCAGCCGCTCGATCTCAT
>JBBSLM010000699.1:0-1014 GCA_038255245.1 Sphingomonadales bacterium | reverse complement strand
TCTGCGGCAGATTTCCCAGCCCGTGGAAGGGGTTGACGATGAGCTGCGCCAGCTGATCGACGATATGTTCGAGACGATGTACGCCGCCCCAGGTATCGGTCTGGCCGCGATTCAGGTCGGCGTGCCCAAGCGCGTGCTGGTGATCGACCTGCAGGAGCCGGAGGAGGAAGGCGGCGAGCCGGTCCGCGACCCGCGCGTCTTCGTCAATCCCGAGATCATGACCGTGTCCGACCAGGAAGTGCCCTATAATGAGGGCTGCCTCTCGGTCCCGGAAATGTATGCCGAGGTCGACCGCCCCGACCGCATCCGCGCCCGCTGGCTCGATCGCGACGGCAACAGCCATGACGAGGAAATCGACGGGCTGCTCGCAGTCTGCCTCCAGCACGAGATGGACCATCTGAACGGAGTCCTGTTCATTGATCACCTCTCCCGCCTGAAGCGCGAGATGCTGCTGAAGAAGCTCACCAAGCTCCGCCGCGAGCAGGGCAAGAGGGCGGCCTGACCGGTCGGCAATTCAGCTTTCCTACTGCGCTGAATTGACGTAGGTTCCCGCTTCGTTCCCAAGGGAGTGGGCATGGACCCGATCGTCGCCACCATCCTCGTCATCGTCGCGCTCGCGCTGGGCCTCGCCGCCGGCTGGAGCGTCGCCTCTCGTCAGGCTGCGCCCCTCAAGGTCGAGTGCGACATGCTCCGGACGCGTTGCGGCGATGCCGAGAAGGCGCATGCGGGGGCCGAGGAACGGGCGAAGCAGGCTGATTTGCTGCGGATGACCTTGAACGAAGTCACCGGCGAGCGTGATCAGGCGCTGCAGAATCTGCGCGAATTGCAGGCGGATGCGCGGAACTTCGAAACGCGCATGGCAGAACTGGTTGCGGCCAAGGAAGCGCTGAGCGCGCAATTCTCCGAAATCGGCTCGAAGTTGCTGAATGACGTACAGCGCCAATTCCTGGAGCGCGCCGACCAGCGTTTCTCCCAGGCCAGCGAGAAGAGCGAGGCGCAGCTCAAGGCGCTGCT
>JBBSLM010000698.1:0-1014 GCA_038255245.1 Sphingomonadales bacterium | reverse complement strand
TCGACAGGGGTGCGGCCGCGTGGCAGCTAGAGCGCCGTTCTGAAGGGGGTGCGCATGCTTCTCGCCATGTTCGCGTCGATATTGTCATTCCAGCCGGCCGAGCCACCGGCAGAACCGCCTATGCCCCAGGAATTGGCGCAACTAGCCGACGAACTGGGGGAATGCTTGAGCGCCGGCATCAACAATGCCGACAGCCGGGCCGCGCCTCAGGCCGCGGCCCGCTCGATCCTGGCAGTCTGCCAACCGCTGCTGACGCAAGCGACGGCTATGCACGCTCGTTGGGTTGAAAACTCCAACATGAGTGCCGCCGAAAAGCAGGAGGCGCTTCGGTCGAACCAGCGCAGCGTTGACGGGCTCGAGGCGCAGCTCACGCAGGCGATCGGCGCCAGTCGCGCGGACTGAGCCCACTTTTAGTCCATCGTCACGACGAGTTTGCCGACCGCCAGCCTCGCGGCCATGTGTGCGATCGCCTGGCCGCCCTCGGCAAGCGGCCAAGTGCGGGTGACCTTGGGCGCGATTTTCCCTTCGTCCCAGAGACGGAAGAGCGTCTGCAGGTGGGCCGCATTCGCCTTCGGGTCGCGCGCCGCGAAGGCGCCCCAGAACACGCCGCGCACGTCGCAGGACTTCAGCAGCGTGAGGTTGAGCGGCAGCTTGGGAATGCCGGCCGGGAAGCCGATCACCAGATAGCGGCCTTCCCAGGCGATCGAGCGCAGGGCCGGCTCGCAATAATCGCCGCCGACCGGATCGTAGATCAGGTCCGCGCCATCGGGCCCGACCGCCGCCTTGAACTGGTTGGCCAGCGCCTTGGACGCCTCCTTGTCGAACGGGCCCTGCGGATAGACGATCGTCTCGTCCGCGCCCGCCGCCTTCGCGGCCGCCGCTTTCTCCTCCGACGAGGCCGCCGCGATCACGCGCGCGCCATAGGCCTTGCCGAGTTCGACCGCGGCCAAGCCCACGCCGCCCGCCGCGCCGAGCACGAGCAGGGTCTCGCCCGGCTTGAGCTGGCCGCGGTCC
>JBBSLM010000697.1:0-1018 GCA_038255245.1 Sphingomonadales bacterium | reverse complement strand
GCCGGCTTCCTGCGCGATCAGGGCGGCGGCGGCGATGTCCCATTCACTTCCCCAGCGCAGGGTGGCGAGCAGATCCGCTTCGCCAGCCGCGACCATGGCGAGGCGCAAGGCGATCGAATTGGGCTTGGCGACCATGACGAGATCCTGATCGACCTTGGGCAGGCTGTCGGCCGGCACGCGGGAGCCTGGAAACAACATGCGGCCGCTGACCTTGAGCCGCTCGCCATTGCGCCAGGCGCCCTGCCCGGCCTCGGCGGTCCACAATTCGTCGCGCGCGGGGGCAGCGAGCACGCCATAACGGATCGCCCGATCCTCGGCCAAGGCGACGGACACCGCCCAGCCGGGACGGCCGCGCAGATAGTCGCGGGTGCCGTCGATCGGATCGACCACCCAGACCCGGCTGCGCTCGATCCGGTCGGATTCGTCGGCGGTTTCCTCGGACAGCCAGCCGGCTTCGGGATCGAGCGCGAACAATTGCTCGCGCAGGAACGCGTCGACCATCAGGTCGATCTCGCAGACCGGGTGGCCCGGCTCCTTCTCCCAGCGCTGATAGTCGGTGCCGCATCTGGCGAACGCGATGCGGCCGGCCTCCGCGGCGATTTCGGCGATCTGTTCAAGCACCGGCGACCGTCATTCCCTCGATCCGCAGCGTGGGCACGTTGAGCGCGCGGCGATGTTCCAGATCGTTCGCGGCGCTGAGCGCCAGGAACATGTCGATAAGATTGCCGGCGACGGTGATCTCCGCCACCGGACGGGTGATCCGGCCGTACTCGATCAGAAAGCCGGAGGCGCCGCGACTGTAATCGCCGGTCACCGGATTGACGCCCTGCCCGATCATCTCGGTCACATAGACGCCGAGCGTGATGTCCGCGATGAGCTCGTCCGGCGAAAGCTGTCCCGCTTCCATATGCACATTGGTCGCGCCGACGCCCGGCGCGCCGCCGATCCCGCGCACCGCGTGGCCGTTGGTGGTGAGCCCCAATTGTCGCGCCGCGGCGGCATTGAGCAGCCAACCAGT
>JBBSLM010000696.1:0-1020 GCA_038255245.1 Sphingomonadales bacterium | reverse complement strand
GCTGAAAGGCGGCATTCGGGAAATATTGGCGACCGAGATGCTGGAAGCGCTCGGCGTCGAGACCAGCCGCACGTTCAGTCTGATCGAGACCGGCGAGGCGCTCCACCGTGGCGACGAGCCCTCCCCCACCCGCTCGGCCGTGCTGGTACGCTTGAGCCACGGTCACATTCGCATCGGCACCTTCCAGCGCCTCGCCTATCTCGATCAGCCCGACAATCTGAAGACGCTGACCGCTTATTGCCTGCGCCATTATTTCGGCGAGGAGCGGCGGGTTGAACATGCCCCGCATGTTCAAGGATCGCTCGGGGAGCGATCCGACCCGGCACTCGACGCGGTCCGCCTGCTCAGCCTGGTCGTCGAGCGCACCGCCCGCCTCGCCGCCTCCTACATCGCCGCCGGCTTCGTGCACGGCGTGCTGAACAGCGACAATATCAACATCACCGGCGAGAGCTTCGACTACGGCCCCTGGCGCTTCGCGCCTTTCTGGGACGGCGCCTTCACCGCCGCCTATTTCGACCAGAACGGCCTTTACGCCTTCGGCCGCCAGCCGGAAGCGATCCACTGGGATGTGGTGCAGCTGGCCTCGTCGCTCGCGCTGATCGCATCGCCAGAGATGCTGACCGAAGCACTCGAACCATTCCCCGCGCTGTTCCAGGCCGGACTGGCCGAGCGCATCTGCTGGCGCCTGGGGGTCGAACAGGAAGGCGACGACCACGCGATGATCGTCGCGCTGGAAGCAGCATTGGCGCTGCAGACCGTGTCGATCGACCGCTTTTTCTTCGACTGGCGCGGCGGAGGCCGGCGCGGCCCTTCGCCCGCCGATGAAGCCTATTCAGCTCCAGAATTCGCCACTCTGGCAGCGCTCCTTGCCCAGCGGACATCCATGCCCGGCGCGACGGATCATCCCTATTGGTCGGACGCAGGACCTTGCTCGATGCACATCGAGGAAGTGGAGGCGATCTGGTCGCGTATCAACGACGAGGACGACTGGTCCGCGCTCGAAGCCAAGATCCAAGCGGT
>JBBSLM010000695.1:0-1020 GCA_038255245.1 Sphingomonadales bacterium | reverse complement strand
CCTGCGCCTCGTGCAGCCAGTCGATCAGATGCCCCTCATGGTTCGACTGGCGAACATCCACCTCCACGCCGAGCGCCGCCGCCTGCTCGCTCAAGCGGGCGGCGATGTCGTCCAGCGTGTCGGCACCATAAATATCCGGCTGGCGCGTGCCGAGCAGGTTGAGATTGGGGCCATTGAGGACATAGATAAGGGAGGCGGTCGCCATCGCGGGCGCTCCTATATGGCTGTTTGGTGACAGCGGCAATTCCTGTGAGGCCTGAATGAGCGCGGACGGCACACTTTCCATCATTGTGAACGGCGCGCACCGGCGCGTCGCGGGCGGGACCAGCATCGCCGAGCTGGTCGCGGAGCTGGGGCTGGTCCCGGAAAAGGTCGCGGTCGAGCGCAACCTGGAGATCGTGCCCCGCTCGACGCTGGCACAGGTGATGGTCGAGGATGGCGACGATTATGAGATCGTGACTTTTGTGGGCGGGGGTTGAGCCCACCTCCCGTCACCCCGGACTTGATCCGGGGTCCACCTTCTTCTTGACCGGTCGCCGAAAGGCAGGTGGATGCCGGATCAAGTCCGGCATGACGAGTTATTTGATGAACCAGACAAGCCCAAACGCAGTTTCCGACAGCTGGACCGTCGCCGGCCGCACCTTCACCTCGCGGCTGATCGTCGGCACCGGCAAATATAAGGATTTCGAGCAGAACGCGGCGGCGGTGGAAGCCTCCGGGGCAGAGATCGTCACGGTCGCGGTGCGGCGGGTGAACGTGACCGATCCTGGCCAGCCCTTGCTGACCGATTATATCGATCCGAAGCGCTACACCTATTTGCCCAACACGGCCGGCTGCTTCGACGCCGACAGCGCGATCCGCACCTTGCGGCTGGCTCGCGAGGCGGGCGGCTGGGAATTGGTGAAGCTGGAAGTGCTGGGCGAGGCGAAGACGCTCTATCCCGACATGCGCGAGACGCTGAAGGCGACCGAGGTGCTGGTCCGCGAGGGCTTCCAGCCGATGGTCTATTGCGTCGACGAT
>JBBSLM010000694.1:0-1020 GCA_038255245.1 Sphingomonadales bacterium | reverse complement strand
GGCCGGGGTGAACCCGTGCCATTCCGCATGGCCGAGCGGCCACCAGATGTGCGCGCCCGACCCCGGCGTGTTGACCAGGATCATCGCCGCGACGGTGATGCCCCGGAAGGTATCGAGCGCGGCGAGGCGGGGGCGGGGCGGGGCGCGCATCGCGCTCAGTCTCGTCGGCTGGCCGGATGTATTTTGGCGTCGGTGCCGGCGAAGTCTCGGCCAGTGCAGAGGATCGGCAGGTCGAGCCGCGTGGCGACGGCATAGATCATGAGGTCGATCAGGTTGAGCGTCCCACCGCGGCCATTGCCAGCGCCATGATCGAAATTGGCGCGGCTGGCTTGATCCGCATCCTCGGCGCTGAAGGAATGCACACGAAGCGTCGCCGGAATGAGCGCTGCCATCAAAGCGTCCGCAGCGGGATGGGGCCGCGCGCCGCGCAATGTGACGACACGTCGATATTCGACATAGGCTGGAGAGGGCAATAAACCTTGCTCGGTCAGCAAGGCTTCGCGGATGAGTTCATACGCGGGTTCGCGATATGTGACGGCGATCAGCGCCGAAGTATCCACGATCATCGCGGCATGCCGGCCTCGTCATATTCCAGTGCGTCGAACTCTTTCATCGACATGATGGTCGTGCGATCAACACGATCGAGAATGGCTTCGATTTCGGCCCGCCGCTGCTCGATCGCATTCTGTACAGGTTCGGGCATGCGATCCAACGCCTCCTCGATCACTTCAGCCTGACTGCGGCCGCCGCTGGTCAGAATTCTCAGCCTCTTCAAGGCTCGTTCCGAACGGATTGTGATCGGCGGCTGTTTGCGGCGCGGCTGCATGGCCGACATATACTCGGCCGATCCATATTGTGCAAGTACGCTATGCAGGTACACCGAACAGATCGTGCTCGTCGGCGTCCTCGATGGTCACCTTTACGATGTCGCCCTGCGCGAGATGCCCGGCGTCGCGGAGGAAGACCTGGCCGTCGATTTCGGGCGCGTCGGCCTGGCTGCGGGCGTTGGCGCCTTCGCCG
>JBBSLM010000693.1:0-1023 GCA_038255245.1 Sphingomonadales bacterium | reverse complement strand
TATGGTGCCCCGGCCCAGCCTTATGGCGCGCCGGGTCAACCCTATGGCGGCCAGCCTTATGGCGCCCCAGTCGCGACCGGTCCCGGCTTCGGCCTGCATTTCAAGCGCGCGATCAACTGGAACCTCAGCTCGATCGAGATCCTTCCAGAAGAACGCGCCTTGCTCCTCGCCAACGGGGTCGACGACGATCATGCCGGGAAATTCCTGATCTGGCGCCGCAGCGTGCTCGGCGCGGTCGTGCCGATCACCTTGCTTTCCGCCTTGCTCGCAATGTTGTCGGGTATCACCGGCGATCGCGGCTGGAGCCAGCTCTCGGCGTTCGGGATCATCGTCGATCTGTTGCGCGTGCTGTCGCTCTTCGCTTTGCCCGCAGCCGCTTTCATGGCGCAGAAGATCTGGTACCGGCAGCGCCGCTCGCGCAACGCCCTGATCACCGGCTTCATGGTCGCCTTCGCCACGCCGCTCGTATTGGGCCTCATCCCGTTCAGCTGGCTGATGGACCTGAGTTCGGTCAATCCGATGGAGCGGGCGCAGGCCACGGCCGGGGCGGGCTTTATCGGCGCGATCCTCGTGTACGTCACCCTGATGCCCGCCGTGCTGTCGCTGATCCCGGGCGTGCTCAGGGCCTGCCTGCGCATCAAGGCACTGCTGCCCGAAGCGACGCTGCCGGGCTGGTTCCTGGTCGCTGCGTCGCCGCTCTACATCCTGCTCTTCCTGGTGATCTTCAGCGTGATCAACCAGGTGGCGGGGCATTTCCTGCTGATCCTGGGCGTGCTCGCCTTGCTCGTCTCGCCGGTGCTGTACGTGGTCAATGCCAACACCTTCACCAAACCGCTCCGCACCCCGACGGAAATCGCCAAGGTCGGCACCGTCCAGAATCTCGCGGTGGGCATCGCCCTGGTCGGCGTCGCCCTGCTGGTGCTGTGGGCGTTCGTCGGCGGCATCGGTCCGCAAAACGTCGCCTTGATCGGCGGTGAGGGCAGCTCGATCCTGCGGCCCTGGAACCCGCGCGTGCTGCAATTC
>JBBSLM010000692.1:0-1024 GCA_038255245.1 Sphingomonadales bacterium | reverse complement strand
GGCGAGGTCATGGCGCTCTACCACGAGGCGCGGCAGGTTCCGCAGGGCGCGCTGCCGCGCGGACCCGAGCGCTGGTATATCGAGGTGCAGCCCGAGCGGATTGGCGGCTTCGTGGAAATCGCCACCCATCCCTGGTTCGTCGCGGTGTGCGAGGCCGTGCTCGGGCCCGACTACAGGATCGTCGAGATCGGCTTCGACATTCCCTTCCCGGGCGCGGCCGATCAGCCCTGGCATCGCGATTTCCTCGTGCCCGAAGCGACCACCAAGGCCCGGCGACTGAATTCGCTCGCCTTCAATCTCACCACGGTCGACACCCGCCCCGAGCACGGTCCGTTCGAAGTCGCGCCGGGCACGCAATGGGACCAGTTCGAAGGCTGCGACAAGGGCATGTTTCCGCCCAAGGCGCTGTGGCCGCGCTACATCGAGCGCGCGGTGCGCAAGCTGCCGCAGCGGGGCGACATGTCCGCCCGCTCCGCGCTCACCATCCACCGCGGTACCGCCAACCGGTCGAACGAAGCGCGCCCGGTGCTGGTTGTCGGCGTGGACGCGCCGGACGCGACCAACGCGCAGCATCACGATCTGCAGGTGACGCGCGACTATCTCGCCGCACTGCCGCCGCGCATTGCCGATCATCTCAGCCATCGCGTCGTCGAAATGCTGCAGCCGGTCGTGCAGCATCATGTCATCGAAGGACTGCTCGATCCGACCTACTGACACGCATTGACGGGCGAACACGCTCCCGGCACAAGCGAATAAATAATATAAATGGGGATGCCCTGGTGAGCCTCGAATTGCGGGATATCCGCAAGTCCTATGGCGATACGCTCGTGTTGGACGGGGTGTCGCTGACCGTCGAGCCGCGCGAATTCGTCGCCTTCCTCGGGCCGTCGGGCAGCGGCAAATCCACTTTGCTGCGCATCATCGCCGGGCTCGAAACGCTCGACGACGGGGAGGTGCTGCTGGACGGGCGGCGGATCGATCCGCTGCCGCCGGGCGACCGCGGCGTCGCCATGGTGTTCCAGGC
>JBBSLM010000691.1:0-1025 GCA_038255245.1 Sphingomonadales bacterium | reverse complement strand
TAACCAAAGTCCCCCATGATCGCAGGGAAAAACCCTTTGTTCCCAATGGGCGCACGAAGCGGACTCGAATCTCGGGCGCGGAGGAAACATAGCATGAACGCGGAGCCGTAGGAAAGCGCATCGGCTTGACCGCTCCCAGCTTTGTGCTATTGGCCCGCTCCGATCCGTGGGTTCGCCCGCGTTTCGCCGTCCGAGACAGTTGGTGCCCTGGATCGAGTCCAGGGCTTAATTTCCAGCCTAGACGGGGACAAGAGTTTCACCGGCCGCGCCCAGCGCATGCCGTGTCTGCCATCTGAGCGGACCCGTAACCCAAATCCCCTTCGGACCTTGCCCGGCGGATTCCCCGTCGGGTGCAAGTGTGCGCTTTCGCTTCGGCGGAGGCGCGGAAGGAAGAGTGTATGGATCGAGCTCAAAAGAAAGAGGCGGTCGCACAGCTCAAGCAGACGTTCCAGGAGACTGGGGTTGTCGTCGTCACCCGTAATCTGGGCATGACGGTCGCGCAGTCCACGTCGCTTCGGATCAAGATGCGTGACGCGGGCGCCAGCTACAAAGTGTCGAAGAACACGCTCGCTTTGATCGCGATCGAGGATACGCCCTACGCCAATCTGGCGGAATTGTTGGTGGGGCCGACGGCCCTGGCCAGTTCCGCCGATCCGGTCGCTGCCGCCAAGGCCGCGGTCGATTTCGCCAAGACGAACGACAAGCTCGAAATCGTCGGCGGGGCAATGGGTAGCACCCTCCTCGATGCGAATGGCGTGAAGGCTCTGGCCGAACTGCCGAGCCTCGACGAACTGCGCGCCAAGATCGTGGGCCTCGTGCAGGCTCCTGCGACCAAGCTCGCTCAGCTCGTGCAGGCGCCGGCGGCGAAGCTCGCCCGCGTAGTGGGCGCTTATGCGGCCAAGGAAGCAGCGTAACTTTAAACAATATCAAATGGGGTCGTGAGGCCCCGAATACGGAGATACGAACATGGCAGACATCAATTCCCTCGTGGAGAAGCTTTCCGAACTGACCGTCCTCGAGGCGGC
>JBBSLM010000690.1:0-1025 GCA_038255245.1 Sphingomonadales bacterium | reverse complement strand
TCAGGCCTTGTTGATCGACGGGCCGCCAGCGGGCTTCGGCGGCGTGGCGGCACCCGGGCCGCCCGCGGTCGGAGCCGCCGGACGGGCCGGAGCGGCCGGACGAGCCGCAGCAGCCGTCACCGGCTTCACCTGACCGCCCGACATCATATAGCCGTGCAGGTCGTTGGAGAATTTGCCGATCTCTTCCTGGATCTGCTTATTGCGGCGCATCAGCCAGTTATACTGCATGACCGCCGGCACCGCGACCGCGAGGCCCAGCGCGGTCATGACCAGCGCCTCACCGACCGGACCGGCGACGGCATCGATCGACGCCTGGCCGGACGCACCGATGCGGATCAGCGCGCGGTAAATGCCGACGACGGTGCCGAACAGGCCGATGAACGGCGCGACCGAACCCACGGTAGCGAGCAAGGCGAGACCGGAACTGAGCTTCGAGTTGATCGCGCCCTGGCTGCGCTGCAGACTGCCGAGCATCCAGTCATGCTGCTCGATCGGATCGGTCAGCTTGGTATGCTCCTCCTGCGCCCGCGTGCCGTCATCGACGATCTGGCGATAGGCGCCATTCTTGTCGAGCTTGGTGGTGCCGTCCTTGATGCTGGGCGCTCCCCAGAAGCCCGAGCGGACCTTGCGGCCTTCGCCCAGAATCTTCTGCTGCTCGAACATCTTGACGAAGAACACGTACCAGGACGCCACCGACATGATGACGAGGATGATGGCGGTCGCCCAGGCGACCGGGCCGCCTTCAACGATCGATTCGATGATTCCGACGTCTTGAAAGCCGCCGCCGCCTTCTGCTGCCATAACTCAATTCCTCTTCTTCAACTTGGTTGGATCCGTGGGCGATCTGCCCGGAAAATTAAGCAATTTGGATATTAATCGTCGGGCAAAACCCAGCGTACCGACTGGGAATAAGAGCCAGCCACATTCTGGCCGTTGCGCGTCGCCGGGGTGAACCGGAAGCGGCGCTGGGCCAGGCTGCAGGCGGTGCTGTCGAGCGACGAATTGCCGCTCGAACCCGTAACGGT
>JBBSLM010000689.1:0-1025 GCA_038255245.1 Sphingomonadales bacterium | reverse complement strand
GACGACCCTGGGCCTGAGCGATCCGCGGGCGCGGCGGGACATGGATGAATTGCGCGAGCTGCTGCAGGCCTGGCGCGACGCGAAGAAAAGCGCGTGGGCCGCGGTGGTGACCTGGGCGGTGCGGATATTGCTGGCGCTGCTGGTGCTGGGGATGGCGGTGAAGATGGGGCTGTTTCACACGGTGACGGGGTGAGTGTGCGCGCAGGGCCCCGGCCTCCGCCGGAGCACGAGGGGGTGCGGTTCGCCGGCTACGCCGCTGTCTTCGACCGGGTGGATGCGGGCGGCGACGTGGTGCGGGCGGGGGCGTTCGGGCCGCGGCTTGGCGCGGTGCCTTTGCTCTGGGAGCATCGGGCGGGGGTGCCGGTCGGACGGATCGAGCATGTCCGCGAGGACCGGCGCGGGCTTCGAGTGATCGGGCGAGTGACCGACGCGCGGGCGGCGCGGTTGCTGCGCGAGGGGGCGCTGGATGGGTTGAGCTTTGGCTATCGGGTGCGGTCTGCCGAGGGCACGGCGCCGCGCGCGCTTACCGGGCTGGAGCTGGTGGAGGTGAGTCTGGTGGCGTTTCCGATGCAAGGCGCGGCGCGGGTGCATGCGATCAGCCCGGTCTGAGTTCCCCGCATTTGGCGTCGGCGAGGCTGAAGGTGAGACCGGCGAGGGCGCCGCCGAGCAGATAAATCGGCAAGAGCGCCGGATCGAAGCGTTGGCCGGTCAGGCCGATGCCGATGCCGCGCGACCAGCTTTCGGGCAGGAAGGCGAGGAGGAACAGCATGGCGAGTGCGCCGAGAATGGCGTCGGCGATGGCGCGGGCGGTTCGGGACATGGCGATCCGCCGCGAGCCGAGGAAGAAGGCGGCGGCGAGCGCGGCGAAGGCGAGCTTGGCGATGGGGCCGATCTCGTCGGTCATGTGCCAGGTCGCGGCGAGGATGCCCGGTGGGGTGCCGGGCGGGGCCAGGCCGAAGGCGGCGATCAGGGCGCTGGGCACGTAGATGGCGACGACCCAGCCGAAGATCATGCCGAGGAAAAGG
>JBBSLM010000688.1:0-1027 GCA_038255245.1 Sphingomonadales bacterium | reverse complement strand
CGGCGCCGAGCGCGTCACCGAGCAGCGCCGCGGCCTCCTTGCGCGCTGCCCCGGCCAGCGCGTCGCTCAGCACGCGGCGATCGATGATCGCGCGGCGATCCGGCGCTTGAGCGGGAGCGTTCGACATTGACGGCAAGATAGTGGGTGCGGGCGCAGCCGTCACGCGGCTAGCATCAAGCCATGGCCCATCCCCTCGATCGCCCGGTCTGGAACAGCCTGCACGACCGCCTCGCCCATCTCGCGATCGGGGGAGGCGAAGCGATCGGCTTCGACCGGCGCTGCGAGCTGTTCGTCGCCCCGGCCGATCGCTCACCTCAAGCGCTCGCGGCGACGGCAAGGCTGGTGCCGCCGGGGGCGGAGGCGAGTTATGTCGAACATCTAGAATGGCCGCTGCCGCCCGGGACAAGGCTGGCGAAACATGCCGTGCTGACGCAGATGATCGCCGATGACGGGATCGGCGAGCCCGATGCGGACCTGCCGCTGCTGGAACTGGGCGATGCCGACGCGCCGGAAATGCTGGCGCTGGCGACGCTTTGCCGCCCCGGCCCCTATTTCGCGCGCACCCACAAGCTCGGCGGCTTCGTCGGCATTCGCGACGAAGCGGGCCGCCTGATCGCCATGACCGGCGAGCGCTTCCAGGTCGGCCGCTTCACCGAGATCAGTGCGGTGTCAGCACCCACCCGGACGCGCGTGGCCGGGGACTGGCGCGCAATCTGATGCGCGTCGTCGGCAGCCGCATCGCCGCGCGGGGCGAGATCGCCTTCCTGCACACCTATCCCGACAATGCGGGCGCGATCGCTTTGTACGAGCAACTCGGCTTCCGGCCGCGCGCGGCGATCAACTACACGATCTTCCGGCGCGATTGATCGCTTACTCCCGCGAGAGGGCCTTGAGCCGGTAGAGCGTGTCCAGCGCGTCTCGTGGCGTCATCGCGTCAACGTCGAGATCCTGCACGGCGGCGCGGATCGCGTCGCATTGCTCCTCATCCGCTTGCCTAGCGCCGGCGGCGAACAGGGGGAGATCGTCG
>JBBSLM010000687.1:0-1027 GCA_038255245.1 Sphingomonadales bacterium | reverse complement strand
GCCGGTCGCTTGCCGACCGCCAAGCCAAGCGCCTGCGCGAAGCCCTTGTGGCTCCAGCCTTCCTGCGTGCCGTCGTCCGGCTCGTACATGGCGCCCCGGCTGTCATCGTCGTCCAGCACGGCGAGGATCAACCGGCACAAATCCTCGACATGGATCACCGACAGGCGGCCATTGCCGGGCGGCAGCATGACGAGCCCGCGCCGCGCCATCTTGAACAATTCCAGCGTCTCGCAGTCGCCCGGACCATAGACGGCTGGAGGCCGGATCGTCGTCCAGTCGAGCCCGGAGGCGGCGACGATCCGCTCCGACTTGGCCTTCGACCAGCCGTAATTCGACAGATCGGGCTCGCGCGCCGACAGCGAGGAAATGTGGACGAAGCGCCGCACCCCGGCGGCGCGGGCGGCGTCGATCATGTTAGCGGTACCGCCGGCATTGACCGCCTCGAACCCCGCCCGGTCGCGTGCGTTGATCGCGCCGGCGATGTGGATCACCGCGTCCGATCCCTCGCACAGCCGCCGCAGGCTCTCGGGCCGGTCGAGCGTGCCCTCGACCCAATCGACCCCGTCCTCTGGCGGCTGCCATTTGCGCGTGAGCGCCCGCACCGGATAGCCCGCCGCGCGTGCCATGCGGATCAGGTGCCCGCCGACAAAGCCGGTGGCGCCGGTGACGGCGAGAGTGGGGAGCGGTTTGCGGCGAACCATCAGAGCGGCGACCAGCCGTCCTCCGGTTCCTCCTCCAGCGCCTTGCGCTTGCCGATCGCTTCGATGACCGCGTCGAGCACCAATTCCACGCCGTCGCCGGTCGCGCCGGAGACGACGAGCACATCTTCGCCGGAAGCTTCCGCCAACTCCGCACTCAGCGCCGTGGCCATTTCGTCGTCGATCGTGTCGGACTTGTTCAGCACGACGATCTCGACCTTGTCCTCCAGGCCCGCGCCATAAGCGTCGAGTTCCTCGCGGACGATCGCATAAGCTTCGCCCACATCCTCATTATTGGCGTCGACAAGGTGGATAAGCACGCGGGTGCG
>JBBSLM010000686.1:0-1028 GCA_038255245.1 Sphingomonadales bacterium | reverse complement strand
TGCAGCGCCCACGGAAGATAGGGACCAAACTGTCTCACGACGTTTTAAACCCAGCTCACGTACCTCTTTAAATGGCGAACAGCCATACCCTTGGGACCGGCTACAGCCCCAGGATGAGATGAGCCGACATCGAGGTGCCAAACACCGCCGTCGATATGAACTCTTGGGCGGTATCAGCCTGTTATCCCCAGAGTACCTTTTATCCGTTGAGCGATGGCCCTTCCATACAGAACCACCGGATCACTATGTCCTGCTTTCGCATCTGCTCGACTTGTCAGTCTCGCAGTTAAGCACGCTTATGCCATTGCACTATCGTCACGATGTCCGACCGTAACTAGCGTACCTTCGAACTCCTCCGTTACGCTTTGGGAGGAGACCGCCCCAGTCAAACTGCCTACCATGCACTGTCCCCGATCCAGATAATGGACCTAGGTTAGAACCTCAAACACACCAGGGTGGTATTTCAACGTTGGCTCCACGATACCTAGCGGCACCGCTTCAAAGCCTCCCACCTATCCTACACAGATCTGTTCAAAGTCCAATACAAAGCTACAGTAAAGGTTCATGGGGTCTTTCCGTCTTTCCGCGGGGAGATTGCATCATCACAAACATTTCAACTTCGCTGAGTCTCAGGAGGAGACAGTGTGGCCATCGTTACGCCATTCGTGCAGGTCGGAACTTACCCGACAAGGAATTTCGCTACCTTAGGACCGTTATAGTTACGGCCGCCGTTTACTGGGACTTCAATCAAGAGCTTGCACCCCATCATTTAATCTTCCAGCACCGGGCAGGCGTCACACCCTATACGTCGACTTTCGTCTTAGCAGAGTGCTGTGTTTTTAATAAACAGTCGCAGCCACCGATTTTTTGCAACCTCGTTTAGCTCCAGGAGTAAATCCCTTCACTGACTAGAGGCACACCTTCTTCCGAAGTTACGGTGTCAATTTGCCGAGTTCCTTCTCCTGAGTTCTCTCAAGCGCCTTAGAATACTCATCTCGCGCACCAGTGTCGGTTTGCGGTACGGTCGT
>JBBSLM010000685.1:0-1034 GCA_038255245.1 Sphingomonadales bacterium | reverse complement strand
GACGCCGTCGCCGCCGCCAACATCCTGGCCGGGCCGATGGCGCGCGGGGAGAAACCGGACGCTTTGCTTGCAAGGGTGCAGGAGCGGCGGATGTTTCCGGTGAGGGTGATCCAGGCGATGCAGCGCACCGTGCATCGAACGGTGCTCAAGGCGGCGCTTGCCGGCACTGTGCAGAAGGCCCCCTGGCCGGTGCGGCTGCTGGGGCGCACGCCGCTGCTCCAGCGCATCCCGGCGCGGGTGGTCGGGCTGGGGGTACGGCGGGAGCATATCCGCTCGCCGGATGCGGGAAAACGAGAGGCCCCATAATCGTCACCCCGGACTTGATCCGGGGTCGGCCTTCTCGAATCCTCGATGGCGTAAAGAAGGCGGATGCCGGGTCAAGCCCGGCATGACGATAATGGGTCGTTGAAAGTCAGGCCTTCGCCATCTCCGCTTCCAGGTTCGCCCGCACCGCCTCGAAGAATTGCTCGGTCGTCATCCAGGCCTGATCGGGGCCGATCAGGATGGCGAGGTCCTTGGTCATCGCGCCGCTTTCGACCGTTTCGACGCAGACCCGCTCCAGCGTCTCGGCGAAGCGGGTGACTTCGGGCGTGTCGTCCAGCTTGCCGCGGAACTTCAGGCCGCCGGTCCAGGCGAAAATGCTGGCGATCGGGTTGGTCGAAGTCGCCTTGCCCTGCTCGTGCATGCGATAGTGGCGGGTGACGGTGCCGTGCGCCGCTTCGGCCTCCACGGTGTTGCCGTCCGGCGTCATCAGGATCGAGGTCATCAGGCCCAGCGAGCCGAAGCCTTGCGCGACCTGGTCAGACTGCACGTCGCCGTCGTAATTTTTGCAGGCCCAGACGAACTTGCCGCTCCACTTCAGCGCGGAGGCGACCATGTCGTCGATCAGGCGATGCTCGTAGACGATCTTCGCCTCGGCGAACTTCTCCGCAAAGCCTTCCGTGTCGAACACTTCCTGGAACAGATCCTTGAAACGGCCGTCATAGGCCTTGAGGATGGTGTTCTTGGTGCTGAGGTAGACCGGCCAGCCGCGG
>JBBSLM010000684.1:0-1034 GCA_038255245.1 Sphingomonadales bacterium | reverse complement strand
GGCGATTGTCGTGGCGGGCAGATGCGCTTCCAGATCGTCGATCGCGCGCCCGCTGACGATCGCCAGCCGCCCGTCCAGCCGATCGTGCAACCGCACCAGCAAGGGTGCGAGCCCCGGCGGAACGAGGATCGACGCCGGGGTTTCGGCCAGCTCGATCAAGGTGCCGTCGAAATCGAGAAACAAGGCCGCGCCGGACAGCAGGTGGGCGGGGGGTTCGGGAAGCAATGTCATCGCCGAAGCGGTTGGCCGCACAAAGCGGAAACCGCAAGCGGCGTCAGTTGATCCGCTCGCTCGCGTCCACGCCCCACAAGCCCTCGACGCGGATATGGCCGCGCTTGCCGCCCACGTCGAAGGCGCACCAGCCGTCGCCGCAGGAAGACACGCGCCCGACCACGCCGGGCTCCGCCAAGTAGCGCACGCGGCTCCCGGGATCGGCCGCTTCATGCATCGGCTGACGCGCCTGGCCGCGCACGATCCCGCTGCGCTGATCGCTCAGGAGCCGGACCAGCATCCAGCCGGCCGTGCCGTCCGGATCCTCGACCCGCCGCCAGTCGCCGCGCACGGCGATCACCTTGATCGGCAGATCGGGGCGGAGATAAAGCCAGGTCGCGGGGTAATTCTGCCCAGGCCCGGTGCGCATCATCGCGCGGCCCGAACTGATCGACGCCCAATAAGGCGTCTGCCGCTGCGCCCAGGCCTGTTCAGCGGCGCCGACACCGGTCAATCCAGCCCACGCGACAAGCACAAACAAAGCCAGATGGCGCCGCATGGAGGTAAAGTCCCTAAACCGTCACGAACCGACTTAACGCCGCCGGCCTCTCCTGTTCAAGATACGTTGGCGAAGCCGTCCGAATTGTGGACTCTGTTGGCGTCAGTCGCCGCTCGCGATGCGATCGACCAATTGCTTCACCGTCGGCACGAAGCCGTTGGAGTAGAAGGGATCCGTCTTGAAGCGGAAAGCCGAATGGCCGGCGAACATGAGGTTTTCCTCCGTCGGCCCGCCATGCGCGATGTCCTGCAGCGTCTTCTGGATG
>JBBSLM010000683.1:0-1036 GCA_038255245.1 Sphingomonadales bacterium | reverse complement strand
GCGGCCGATCCAATGGTGGGACGTCGATTTCACCCCCGGCCCGGCGCGCTCGGAGGCGGGCCTGCGTGAGGAGCTGGTCGATCGCCTGCGCGAGGCGGTGCGCTCGCGCATGGTCGCGGATGTGCCGCTGGGCGCATTCCTGTCCGGCGGCGTGGACAGTTCCGCGGTCGTCGCCTTCATGGCCGACGCCAGCAAGCAGGCGGTGCGTACCTGCTCGATCGGCTTCGACGAGGCCGATCATGACGAGACTCGCTATGCGCAAATGGTCGCCGATCGATTCCACACCGATCACCGCACGCGCATCGTCGACTCCGACGATTTCCCGCTGATCGACACGCTCGCCGACGCCTTCGACGAGCCGTTCGCCGACGCCTCGGCGCTTGCTACCTATCAGGTCTGCGCCCTGGCCCGCGAGCAGGTCACGGTTGCCCTCTCCGGCGACGGCGCGGACGAGGCCTTTGCCGGTTACCGCCGCTACCGCCTGTTCATGGCCGAGGAGCGCGCCCGCTCCCGCCTGCCGCGCATGGTGAGAAGGGGGCTGGGCAAGGCCGGTGATCTCTATCCCAAGCTCGACTGGGCGCCGCAGCCTTTGCGGGCCAAGACCACCCTGCAGGCGCTCGGCAAGTCCAGCGGCGAGGCCTATGCCGAAGCAGTGGGCGCGACCGCTCCTCACGTCAGATCAGGCATTTACAATGCAGACTTCAAACGGCTTCTCGCCGGCCACCGCGCCGAGGACCGTTACGTCAAGGCGATGGAGCAGGCGCCCGCCACCGACGCGCTCAGCCGCGCGCAATATGTCGATCTGAAGATCTGGCTGCCCGGCGACATCCTGACCAAGGTGGACCGGACCAGCATGGCGGTCAGCCTGGAAGCGCGCGAGCCTTTGCTCGATCACCGCCTCGTCCAGTTCGCCGCCTCGCTGCCGGCCAACCTCCGCCTGCGCCGGGGCGAGGGAAAATATCTGCTGAAAAAGTCGCTCGAAGGGCGGCTCCCCGACGAGATCCTCTATCGCAAGAAAATGGGCTTCGTGACGCCG
>JBBSLM010000682.1:0-1038 GCA_038255245.1 Sphingomonadales bacterium | reverse complement strand
GCAATTACGCCGCGTCCGGCTCCCCTTTTGGGTTGCAGCGCCCGCCTTCCGGTGAGCGGGAGACTGCTGGCGAATGTCGGCTAGAGGGGGTCTCGCACCTCGACTCGTCAGACTGGTCCACGCAAGCCCCGTGCCACGACGTTTTTCTGCGGGTTCAAATGGTTAACGTCCACGAAATCCCGTGCCAGGACGGCACAGGCGGGTCACCTGAGGCAGGTTTTGAACGCCCACCACTCCGGATGCGCGGTGACAATCCGGGCCTCGGCCGCGTCCACATCGGACCGGCTTTCGTACAGCCCGAAGCAGGTCGCGCCGGAGCCCGACATGTTCGCGTTCGATGCCCCGGCGAGCCCGTCCAGCACGTCATTGATCACCGGCGCGATTCGGCGGGCGGGGTCGAGCAGATCGTTGCGTCCGAGCAGATCGAGACCGAGCGGACCGCGATCGGTCCCGTCCCAAGCAGCAAAGACCGGACCGGTCGGCATGGCGATGCCGGGATTGACCAGCAGGACGTACATTGGCCGGTCGAATTCGCGCGCCACCGGCGTAAGTTCATCGCCGCGCCCCTCGCCGCGAACGGTGCGGCTCGCCACGCAGGCAGGCACATCCGCGCCGAGCTTGCGGGCGATGGCGTGCAGCACGTCCGGTTCGTCTGGCAGCCGCCACCAGCGGGCCAGCAGCCGCAGCGCCGCCGCCGCATCCGCGGAGCCGCCGCCGAGACCCGCCGCGACCGGCAGGCATTTGTCGAGCCTGAGGTGGGCGCCAGCGCCGACCTGATAATGGTCCCGCAGCGCCGCGGCCGCGCGCAGCACGAGATTGTCCGGGCTTTCCAGCCCGCCCGCGAAGCGCCCGGTCACGCTGAGCGACAATCCGTCCCCATCCCCCACCGTCAGCGCATCGCCATCCGCGCAGAAGGCGAAGATCGTCTCGATCCGGTGATAGCCGTCCGGCTCTCGCGCCCGCACGTGCAAGGCCAGGTTGAGCTTGGCGTAAGCGGTCTCGCGCATCATCGCGCGGCAGGCGTGGGCAGCCCCCGAT
>JBBSLM010000681.1:0-1041 GCA_038255245.1 Sphingomonadales bacterium | reverse complement strand
GATCACCTGGAATTCGTCGCCGCCCAGCCGCCCGACCAGCCCCTTGTCGCCGACGCAGGTTTCGAGCCGCTGGGCGACCACGGTCAGCAAGGTGTCGCCGCTCTGGTGGCCGAGCGTGTCGTTGACCGCCTTGAAGCGGTCGAGATCGAGCATGAACAGCGCCACCGGCCGGTGCATGCGCTCCAGCTGCAGGATCACCTGGTCGAGCGACGAGCGCATCCGGGCACGGTTGGCGAGGCCCGTCAGCGGATCGGTCATCGCCAGCCGCTTGGTCTCGGCATCGAGCCGGCGTTCGGCCGACAGATCGGAGCCATAGCCGACGAAGCCGCGAAACTGGTCGAGCTCGTCGATGTGCGGACGGCCGGAAATCGTCCAGACCCGGTCGCGGTCGTCGCGCGAACGAACCTCGAAATTCACGAACGAGGTGCGGGCGTGGAGGTGGAAGGCAAGCGTGCGCTCCGCCCCTTCGGATTCGCCACTCACCTCGAACAGGTCGCTCAGCATCTTGTCGAGCACCGGCTCGCCGCAGCGATGAAATTCCTTGGCGATCCGCTCGGTCAGGTAGATCAGCCGGCCGGTGCGATCGGTCGCCCAGAACCAGCCGCTGCTTTGCGCTTCGTGGCTGCGCAGCAGCAACAAAGCGAGTTCGCTGTCGAGCGCTTCGGCGTCCGCGTCGCCTTCCCCGAGCCCGTCACGCGCGGCGCGTCCAAAGCCGCTTACGAAACGCGCAGTGAGGCTCATTCAGGTCGTTCCGCCAGGTTGATCGTAATGCTGCAAACCTCTCTCGCACACGACCGTAAAGAATCGCTTTCAACCTAGATTAAATTTGCCGCGAAACCGGCCCGTGATGCGGGTGGGCGACACGGGTCGCGGAAAAGTCGCGCGTCCTCTTGCAGAACGACACACAAAGATATATCTTCGCTGCATCGAGAAGGAGCTTGATATGAGATTCAAGATGCATGGCTGCGGCCCACGCGGCCGCCATTTCCCCGAAGCGATCCTGGCCATGGGCATGGGCCGCGGCGGCTGGGGCGGCGGCGG
>JBBSLM010000680.1:0-1041 GCA_038255245.1 Sphingomonadales bacterium | reverse complement strand
GCGCGCGGCATAAGCGAGCGCGTCCTCGGGGTTCACCGTGCCGTCGGTCTCGACATTGATGGTCAGCTTGTCATAGTCCAGCTCCTGGCCGACGCGGGTATTCTCGACCTTGTAGCTGACCTGGCGAACGGGTGAGTACAAAGCGTCCACAGGAATGAGCCCGATCGGCGCATCGACCGGCCGGTTCGCGGCCGCGGCGACATAGCCCTTACCGGCTTCGGCGGTCAGCTCCATATTGAGCGTCGCGCCGTCGTCCAGGTGACAGATCACCAGGCTCGGGTTCATCACTTCGATGTCGCCGGTGGCGGCGATCTGCCCCGCGGTCACTTCGGCCGGGCCGGTCGCGCTGAGCTGCAGCCGCTTCATGCCTTCGCCTTCCATCCGCAAGGCGATCTGCTTCACGTTCAGGACGATGTCGGTCACATCCTCGCGCACGCCGGCGAGTGAGGAGAATTCATGCAGCACGCCTTCGATCTTGATCGAGGTGACGGCGGCGCCCTGGAGGCTCGACAGGAGCACCCGGCGCAGCGAGTTGCCGAGCGTCAGGCCAAAGCCGCGCTCCAAGGGCTCGGCCACGAAGGTCGCCTTGCGCCGGCTGTCGCCGCCGCCGATCTTCTTCTCGAGCGCGTTGGGCTTCTTCATTTCCTGCCAGTTTTTTGCGTTGACGGCCATGTGGTTCCTCTGGCGGTTGGGGAAGCGCGTCCGCCTCCCGAATTTCTAACTTCGACTTCGACTTCACCCGGCCAGGCTTGCGCCTAGCGGCGGGGGTGGGGACGCCGAAACGTCCCCGGCAATCAGACCCTGCGGCGCTTGCTTGGGCGCACGCCATTGTGCGGGATCGGCGTCACGTCGCGGATCGAGGTGATGGTGAAGCCGACGGCCTGGAGGGCGCGAAGCGCACTCTCGCGGCCCGAACCCGGACCCTTCACTTCGACCTCGAGCGTGCGCACGCCATGTTCGGCGGCCTTCTTGCCCGCATCCTCGGCCGCGACCTGGGCCGCATAAGGCGTCGATTTGCGCGAGCCCTTGAAGCCCATCATC
>JBBSLM010000679.1:0-1045 GCA_038255245.1 Sphingomonadales bacterium | reverse complement strand
TTGCGGCAAAGCGGGCAGGTGGCGCGGGCGTCAGGTTTGCGGGCGGTGGACATGCCCCGCCGATATGGCGAGCGCCGCGTCCTCCCGCAAGGCGAGCGCGCCGCCGGTGCGGCGTTCCAGGGCGGTGCGCCATTCGGGCGTAATGCGGGCGATGAGGTCCGGCGCGGCGGTGAGGGTAAGCGGCCCCGGCCCGGCCCGTTCGGCGCGGCGCAGGAGGGCGCGAGCAGCGGCGCCCACCGGGTCGGCCTGGACGATTTCGGGGATGGACCGGCGGTCGCGACGACGGATCACTTGCAGGAAGCCGAAGCCGTTGACCGCGGTGCGCTCGAAGGGCTGCGGCAGCATTGCATCGAGCGCTTCGGCGGCGGCCAGGCGCTCGGCCTTGGCGGCGAGGGTGGGCAGGTCGATGCCGATCGAGCCGCCGAGCCCGAAGCGTCGGATCGCCTGCCCCGCCGCGCGCGCTCCGGCGATGGCGAGGGCGGCGGGCTCGAGCATGCCGTCAACGTCGAACAGAATCATGGCGGGGGTCAGGTTCATCTGCAGCGAGCCGCCGGGGAAGGCGATCGCGCCGGTGAGCGCGCTTTCGATCAATTCGCTCCAGCCGGCCTGTTCGAACAGGTCCGGGCCGGTGAGCGGGTGCGGTTTCGCGCTCAGGCGGGCCGCGAGCGTGGAGGCGGGGCGGGGGGACGCGTCGGCAGGGCGGACCTTGGCGCGCTTCAGGCGCCCGGTTTCGGGAAGCGGCTCGCGGACGATCTCGACATTCAGCGTCGCGCCCTCGGTGACGCCCGGGGGGATCGGGGTAAGCAAAGCCTCCGCGCCATCTTCGAGCCGGACGAGGCCGCGGCGGCCGGGCTGCTGAACCTTGACCAGCTTTGCCGAGACGATGGCGCCCGGGCCGTGCTGGCCGGGCAATTCGATCAGCGCCTCGACGATCACACCGCCCTCGATGAGGACGGCGCGATGCTCGCCAATGCCTTCTTCGGAGAGCCAGCCTCCCACAAGCTCAATCCACTGCCCAGCCCGAGGCGCGGAGGAGGGCGCGGGT
>JBBSLM010000678.1:0-1046 GCA_038255245.1 Sphingomonadales bacterium | reverse complement strand
TGCGTCGGATAGGCTGTGAACAAAGGCCCAACTCGATCGCACTCCGCCGCCGCTCCTTCGACAGTCTGTGACCAAGAGCCGCTGCTCTTTGCCGACCTGGGTTCCCGCCAGGTCGTCGCCGACTTTTCCGCCGGCCACCTCTCCAGTGACGGCGGCGTGCTGCTGCTGCGCCAGGTCGATCACGGCCTGGGTTTGTCCCGCACGCTGGCCACCTGTTTCCGCGACACGCGCGACGCCCGCTTTGTCGATCATTCGCTGCCCCAGCTTTTGGCCCAGCGGCTCTACGGGCTGGGGCTGGGTTACGAGGATCTCAATGACCACGCCTTCCTGCGCCGCGATCCCCTCCTGGCCACGGCTTGCGACAAGCTCGATCCTTTGGGCCAGGACCGGCTCAATCCCGCCTTCCGCGGCGCGGCCCTGGCGGCGCCTTGCACGCTCAACCGGCTGGAGCTTTCCAACAACAAATCGACCCGCTGCCACAAGCTGGCGCACGATCCGGCGGCCCTGGAAGACTGCCTGCTGACGATGGGCGTGCGGTGTCTGCCCAAGCACGCGCGCGAAATCGTGCTCGACCTCGACGCGATGGGCCACCTCGTCCACGGCACGCAGGAGGGGCGGCATTTCAGCGGTTATTACGATGGCTATTGTTATCTGCCGCTCTACGTGTTTTGCGGTGACGTGCCCTTGTGGGCGCAGTTGCGCACGGCCGATCAGGACGGCGCGGCGGGCACGGTGCCGGCGCTGGAGAAAATCGTGGCGGCGCTCCGCCAGCGCTCTCCGCAGGCGCGGATTATCGTGCGGGGCGACTCGGGTTTTTGCCGCGAGGAAATCCTGGCCTGGTGCGAGAGCCAGCGGGAAGTCTATTACTGCGTGGGCCTGGCGAAGAACTCCGTGTTGATCGAGAGTTTGCAGTCCGCGCTGGCCGATGCCCGGGCGCGGCGTTGTTTGAGCGGGGCGCCCAGCACGCGCGTCTTCACCGAGTTCGACTATCAGACGGTGAAGAGTTGGAGCCGCCGCCGGCGGGTGATCGGCAAGGCGGAAGTCAG
>JBBSLM010000677.1:0-1048 GCA_038255245.1 Sphingomonadales bacterium | reverse complement strand
GCCTATGACGCGCGGCTGGAGAGCGGGGAGGATCCGCGATACCTGCGGCAGCTGCATGCGATGCTGCCGCAATCCTGCGAACCGGGGACGTGCCACGCCTATCAGAACGTGGGCTATGACGCGGCGACCGACGTGATCGAGAAGCTGACCGGCAAGACGTTCGAGGCAGCGCTGACCGATAATGTCTTCGCGCCATTGGGCATGTCCAATGCCAGCGCCAGCCGGGCGCGGCTTCTCGCATCTCAAAGCTGGGCGCGGCCGCATCGCGGCGGGCACGGCGCGCGGCCGGAAGAAGTGCTGGAGCCTTATTATCGCGTTCCGTCGGCCGGGGGCGTGAACGGCTCGATCATGGATCTGACGTTGTGGATGCGGGCGCAGATGGGCCTGGCGCCGGAAGTGCTGCCGCAGGCGGTGCTGACCGAGGTGCAGACGCCCCGGATCAACACGCCGGGCGAAAATCGCCGCCGCCGCCGGTTCGCGGAGCGCACGCCGACCTCGTCCTACGGCCTGGGCTGGCGCATCTTCAGCTATGCCGGGAACAGAGTGATCGGCCATCATGGCGGGGTGATGGGTTACCGCTCGCTGATCCTGTTCGACCCGGCGCGCCGGAGCGGCGTGGTGGCGCTGTGGAACACTGCCACCGGGCGGCCGAACGGGATCGAATATGAGGTCATGGACATGATCTACGGCCTGCCGCACCGCGACTGGCTGCGGCTCGATGGGGGCGAGGAAACGGCGCCGCCTGCCGCGACCAAGGAAGACTAAACGGCCTTCAAATCTCGACGTCTGCCCAGATCGGTAGATGATCCGAGCCCATCCGCGAGGCGGCGCTGCGGTGGACGCCGCAGTCGCGGATGCGGACATCCTTCGAGACCATGATCCGGTCCAGCCGGGCGATCGGATTGCCGGCGTGATAGGATTTGCCGGTATCGGCGAAGACCATGTGCGCGCCGAAATCGCGCAGGCAGCCGCCACGCACGGTCCATTCGTTCAAATCGCCCATCAGCACGGTCGGCATGTGCGCGCGGCGCTTTTCCACTTCGTGCAG
>JBBSLM010000676.1:0-1051 GCA_038255245.1 Sphingomonadales bacterium | reverse complement strand
TATAGCCATCCTACGTGATTTGTGAAAAAGGGCCGTACATATTCATCTTAGGAAAATCGAAGGTTTCTAGGCTCAAGAACTGCTCAAACAAGAATTTGATGCCTTTGAAAGATGGCTGAAGCCCAGCGAGACGACGGACACTATTTTTGGCCTGTAACCAAACATCTTCAATCGGATTTTGCGTGGGGTCGTTGGGCGCAAACTGAATACAGTGAATCGGCCACTGTGCTTCTGCTAAGCCAGCATTTACCTCGCAGAGAAAGTCACGAATCTCATGGGAACGGTGGTAACTCGCACCATCCCACAGCAGCAGCAGTCTCTGCTGTGGAAACTGGGCTTGCAAGAACTTCAGATAGGCCAATGTGTTCTCGGTATTGCCAGCACTATAGGCACCCATTAGAACCCGTTTGCTCAATAGATCTAGCGCCCCATAGTAGGTTTGGCGTTCGCGTTCGTTCACAATAGGCACCTCGACTCGCTGGCCCCTAGTTCCCCAAACATAACCTTCCAGATCACCCGCCATCAGGTGACATTCGTCCATGAACAAAACCCGTAGCTGTCCGCACGCTATCTCCTCGTGGTAGCGTGCCAAGCAGCTTTCGATAGCTGCTTTTTTGCGGACACTACCTCGGCATCGCCCTTCGGGTTTACTTTGCTCGTCTTCTTCCAACTGATGGCTGCGGCTTCAAACAAATCGTAGTAGCTCTGTTTGGAAGCGTAGGTGACCTCGTACTCACTCGCTAGATGGTATTCCAACTCACCGAGTGTCCAAATGTCTTTCTGCTTGAGCCACCCCAGCACTGCTGCTTTCTGCGACTCGCTTAAGTATCCTTTACTGCCCTGGTGATTGGGTTGAAATCCGGCTACACCGGAGGCTTCGTACAGCTGCTTCCACTCATGGATTGCGCCTAACGATACGTCCAAAATGCTCACGACTGACACGTACTGATAACCTTGATAAAGCAACTTGACGGCCAATGCTTTCTTCACCTCTCGGCCATCTCTTTGCTTACGAATAAACGCTTTCAACTCCTCTATTTGAACTGTTTTA
>JBBSLM010000675.1:0-1052 GCA_038255245.1 Sphingomonadales bacterium | reverse complement strand
GCAGATTTCCTCGATGTCCGGGATGAAGCCCATGTCGAGCATGCGGTCGGCTTCGTCGATCACCAGCAGGCTGCAGCCGTTCAGCATGATCTTGCCGCGGCCGAACAGGTCCATCAGCCGGCCCGGCGTGGCGATCAGGACGTCGACGCCTTTTTCCAGTTTCTTGATCTGGTCGCTCATGTTCGTGCCGCCGATCAGCAGCGCCATGTTGAGCTTGTGATATTTGCCGTATTTCTCGAAATTCTCGGAAACCTGCATGGCGAGTTCGCGGGTCGGCTCCAGGATCAGGCTGCGCGGCATGCGCGCGCGGCTGCGGCCCTCGCCCAAAATGTCGATCATCGGCAGCACGAAGGCGGCGGTCTTGCCGGTCCCCGTCTGGGCGATGCCGATCAGGTCGCGCGCCATCAGCACGGTCGGGATCGCCTCGCGCTGGATGGGCGTGGGCGTGTCGTAGCCCGCTTCGGTCACTGCGCGCAGCAGATCGTCGGACAGATGGAGGTCGGCAAAGCTCATGAGTGGCCGCGCTAGGCGTTAGCCGGAGCGCAAAGTCAAGTTTTGCGCGGCGTCAGCGCGCTCTGACCGGGGGCCGCAGGGTCCGGAATTGCACGATGTCGCAGCGCCCGCCCATGCGCGACCTGATCTCGTCGCGGCCCGCGCAAAGCCTGCCGTCCGGGTTGGCATCCACATAGAGACCCCGATAATAGCCGAGCCCCGCGCAACGCCCGCCAAGCCGGGCGCGAATCCGGCTATTGTCGCGCATCAGCAGATCGACATTGTTTGGCGAAGGCATCGCCGCGGCGATCTGCCGGGCGGGGATGCAGCGCGGACCGTCGCTCTCGCGCCAGCCCATATTGCTCATCGCCGGCACGCGATCGTCGCGGCGCGGCACGCGGATGATGATCTGCTGGACAGTCACCTGCAGCAATTCGGCGGCGACGCGGTCGAGTTGCGGCGGAAAGCCCTCCTCCTCGGCGGGGGGAGCGGCGAACAACAAGGCGGTCGCCAGGGCGAGGCGGATCAAGCGAAATTCTCCATGAGGAGGGTTGAAGGTC
>JBBSLM010000674.1:0-1052 GCA_038255245.1 Sphingomonadales bacterium | reverse complement strand
GGCTTTGTGCAATTTGGCGGGCACGAACGCATTTCCTTCGGCCCGGATGGCGTCGAGCTGGCGCGCCGCCCCTTCACGCGAACCTGCCTCGAGGTCCCCGTCCCGCCCGAGAATTTGCGGCGGCAGGGCGCGATGCTCGGCTTCAATCATTTGCTCGACGCCACGCCGAACGAGATTCACGTCTTCCTCGCAATGGCGGCGGAGCAGCCGATCGTCGTCATCACCCGCGATCCCGACCGCACCTGGAAAGTGACCGGCGACGGGATCGAGCTGATTCAGCAAGGCGCGCCCGGGCAAAACGACTGAGGCTTGCGCGCGTGCGCCGCGGGGGTGACAAGGGCGCGGGAGGAAACTCATGCGCTTTTTGTTCGCCGCCGCCTTGTCGCTCTTCGCTCTGGGCTGTTCCCCGCAAGGCCCGCGCCCGTGGCGGCCGATGCCGGTGCAGGGCGCGACCGAGCCTTCCGAGGTGATCGCGGCGACCACGCCGGCGGACTGGCAGGAGATTGCGGCGGAGGATCTGCTGGTCATGGACCTCGGCGACGATAGCCGCATCATCATTCAGCTCGCGCCGGACCATGCGCCGGTCCACGTCGCCAACATCCGCGCCTTCGCCCGCGCCGGCTGGTGGAACGACGCGACCATCTATCGCGTGCAGGACAATTATGTCGCGCAATGGGGCAATGGCGACGCGCAGGTGCCGCTGCCGGCCGGCGTCACGCGCACCCCTCCGGCGGAATATGACCAGCCGCTGCGGCGTGGACGGGTGCAATGGCATCAAGCCCCCGATGCCTATGCCGATATGGTCGGCTTCATCGACGGCTGGCCGGTTGGGGCGGGCGGGGGCCTGCAATGGCCGCTCCATTGTTACGGCAGTGTCGGCGTCGGCCGCGATCTTGCGCCGGACACCGGCACCGGGGGAGAGCTTTACGCGGTGATCGGTCACGCCCCGCGCCATCTCGACCGCAACATCGCCAATGTCGGGCGGGTGATCGAGGGGATGAGCGCTTTGTCGGCGCGACCGCGCGGCACGGGCAATCTGGGCTTCTATCAGG
>JBBSLM010000673.1:0-1060 GCA_038255245.1 Sphingomonadales bacterium | reverse complement strand
TTGATCGCCTGCTGCAACTGCGGCGTCATCACCAGTGACTGGGACTGGCGCAGATCGAGGCGTGGCGCGAGGCTCATCGCGGCCCCTTATTCCACGCGATTCTTACCTTGTCATTGCCGAACAAGCAGGAATCGTGCCTGACGGGAAAGAAGTGCCACCCCCGGCCCCTCCAGCAAATGCTGGAGGGGAGTCAAATTGCGACGCTCTCGCTCTCGCTGACTCCCCTCCACGATTTCGTGGAGGGGCTGGGGGTGGTTCTTCTTAAAGCGCGAAGCTCTCGCCGAGATAGAGCCGGCGGACATTTTCGTCCTGCACCAGATCCTCCGGCGAGCCCGCGAACAGCACCTGGCCGCCATAGATGATGCAGGCGCGGTCGACGATGTCGAGCGTCTCGCGGACGTTGTGATCGGTGATCAGCACGCCGATGTCGCGAGTCTTCAAATCCATGATCAGGTCGCGAATGTCGCTGATCGAAATCGGGTCGATGCCCGCGAACGGCTCGTCCAACAGCATGATCGACGGATTGGCCGCCAGCGCGCGGGCGATCTCGCAGCGCCGCCGCTCGCCGCCCGACAAAGCCGTCGCCGGCGCGTCGCGCAGCCGCTCGATATGGAATTCGCCGAGCAATTGCTCGAGCCGGTCACGCCGCGCCTTCTTGTCCGGCTCGGCGATTTCCAGCACCGCCATGATATTCTGCGCCACCGTAAGCCCGCGGAAGATCGAGGTTTCCTGCGGCAGATAGCCTAGGCCCAGGATCGCGCGGCGATACATCGGCAGGCCGGTAATGTCCTCGCCGTCCAACAGGATGCGGCCCGAATCCGGCTTCACCAGCCCCATGATCGAATAGAAGCAAGTGGTCTTGCCCGCGCCATTCGGGCCGAGCAGGCCGAGCACCTCGCCGCGCTCGACGGAAAGCGAGACGTCCGACAGCACGACTTTCTTGTCGTAGGATTTGGCGATCGAGACCACGGAGAGCCCGCGCACCGACGCGCTCGCGACCGCGTTGACGCCCTCTGGCGCCTCTGGTTCGCGCTGGATCGAAGTTGCGTCGTTCATAGGG
>JBBSLM010000672.1:0-1061 GCA_038255245.1 Sphingomonadales bacterium | reverse complement strand
GCGGCGAGATCGACCAGGCTCAGCACCGGGCCGCCCAGCCAGCGGCGCGAATCGACCAGATAATCGAGATAATCGAGATGCGCGTTGCCGGCCTTCATCGCCTCGCGATAGACGCGCGTGTCCGGCGGCTCGCGGCTGACGAGGCGCTTGCGCATCCTTTCCTCGATCATCGGCGCAACCAGATCGGCGTAGAGTTTCTCGTCGAGCCAGCCGAGCAGGCGGCGGATTTCGGCGCGGTCGATCGCGGTGCCCGGGATCATCGGCGCGCCGTCCACCGTTTCCTCGAAATAGGCGCAGATCGCGCGGCTATCGATCAGCTTGGTGCCGCGCGCCATATCGACGATCACCGGCGTCTGGCCGACCGGGTTCAGCTCCAGGAATTCGTCGGTCCGCTCCCATGGCGACACGCGCTCGAGCTCGAACGGGATGCCCTTCTCCGTCAGGAACAGGCGGAGCTTCCGGGAAAAGGGGCAAAGCGGGAAATGAAACAGGCGCCACATGACGCCGACGCTTTAGCGCGGTGCTGCGGCGCGTCCACCCCGCGCCGCGGCGCTTAGGGTCCGTACTCGATACCCGCAATGACTCTCAATAGGGCGCGCGATCGTCCACTTCGTCCATCGCTGCTTCGAAACTGCGGCTCATCTCGTCGATCGAGCGGCGCAGGACCGGCAGCATCCGGGCGAACGATTCGGTCATCGCGCCGACACCGCGCGCCGTGCCGCGAATGCTCGCGCGGATGCGCTGCTCGGCATAAGGATCGTCGCGTTCGGCCAGGTCGCGCATCGTGTCGCGCGGGTGGATGCCGCCGCGCCCGAGCGGATCGACCGCCGCGGCGATCCCGCCCACGGGCAAGTCCAGGATCGCGCCGACCATGCGGTCCATTGCATTGGCCATGCGGCCGATGTCTCGCGCATCGATCGGCCGCTCGTCACGCACCTCATAATCGTCGTCATGAGCGTCTGGCTGGGCCAGAGCGGGGGCAGCGGCGAACAAGGCCGCGCCGGCGATCATAAGCTTACGCATGGAATATCCCTCCACTGGTCGCGCGCGAAGTCGCTGGC
>JBBSLM010000671.1:0-1062 GCA_038255245.1 Sphingomonadales bacterium | reverse complement strand
GGCACTGGCTCCTAAATTAGTGATGGGGTAAAATAGAGTCAAGATGGGAGGAAGCAAAGATGAACTGTCCACACTGCGAGAGCGAAAAGATTAGCAAGAATGGAAAATATCGACTAAAAACAGGAGTAGAGATTCAGCACTACTTGTGTAAAGGGTGCGAAAAGAGATTCAGTGAGAAAACAGGAACACCAATGTTCAGATTAAGAACACCAACAGCAGAAGTAGCGATGGCGCTAAAGATGCGAGGGGAGGGGCTAGGATTGAGGGCAAGTGGGAGGGTAGCAAACCATAGCCATTCAACAATAGCCCGTTGGGAACAGAGAATGGCAGCACAAGAACAACAGTGGTCGCCGCCATTGCCCAGCGAGAGAATCGTGACAATAGAACATGACGAATTATATACTCGCGTAGGCGAGAACCTTTCCCCCCTGGCTGTCTGAAGGTTGGACGCTAATTGGCATCGAAAGAGATAGTCGTTATTTGGTGAGTGTTCAAGTCGGACAAAGAGATCGGGACTTATTTACCAGAGGGATCGCCCAAACATGGGAAGCAGTGCAGCGGAACAAATATATTCGGCTGTTTAGTGACGGGGAACGAAGATATGCCTCTGAGTTATGGAAGTTAGCCAGTGTGCGCCTTGACCGCAGATATGGAGATTACGAGTACCGCAAAGTTGGGCGAGAAGGAATCGAAGTTGCCATCAAAATTAAAGGCTCCCAAGGGAATCCACGGCGAGAGTGGGTCAACCCCGAGTACCCATTCACGGCGATTAGTTCAGAGTCCGATGTCCATGCTAACCACAATGAAGCATTAAATAGTGCAATTCGTCGCAAATGCAGTGCCTATCGTCGTCGCCAGAACACTTATGCCAAAAATGTAGCTGGATTAAAACGCGCCATCACTGTTCAGCGATTGATTCATAATTGGGTTCAACCCCATCATAGTTTTGAAAAAGGGACAACTCCTGCGATGGCGATTGGTTTGTATCCTCGTCCGATTCCGCTGGTAGAATTCCTCACTACCAGAGGCTTTCATTCTCTCCCGAATTAACACTCCAGTGCC
>JBBSLM010000670.1:0-1062 GCA_038255245.1 Sphingomonadales bacterium | reverse complement strand
GCGATGAGGCGGCGCACCAACGGCTCGTTCAGCATCGAACCCATTTGCGCCGCCAGCAGCGGCCGGTCGATCGCGGGCATTTCCGCCAGCGCCGCGAGCAATTCCTGCTCGATCCGGTAGAGGGCGAATTCACTATGGTCGAACAGAACCAGCTTGCGGGGCCGCGCGCGCAGCACCTGGCGGCAAATTTCGGAGCCGATCGAACCGCCCGCGCCGGTGACCAGGATGGTGCGCCCCGCCACCGCCTCGCCGATCAGCGCACTCAGCGGCTCCACGGTGGAACGGCTGAGGAGATCGCCGACCTCGATCGGCCGCAAGTCGCTGATCGTGTAGCGGCCCGACAGGATTTCCTCCGGCGCCGGGATCGTCCTGACCTGCACCTTGAGCTCGGTCAGGCGCGAGATGGCGGCGAGCCGCTGAGTCCGGCTGGCACGCGGCATGGCGAGCAGGACTTCCTCGATCTCCATCGCCCGCACCAGCTCCGGCAGGGCCTTGGGCGAATAGATCGGCACGCCGGCGATCATCTGCCCGTGCAGCTTGGGATCATCCTCGATGAAGGCGGTCAGATTGACGTCGCCGCGGCCACGGATCGACTGGGCCAGGCTCACACCGGAGGTATTGGCGCCATAAATGGCGACGGCGCGGCCCTCGCGCCGGCCCTTGCCGGTTCCGCCCTGCCACGCCAGTTCCAGCAGCAGCGACATCATGTAGCGGCCGAGGAACAGCGCCAGAAAAGCGAACACGCAATAGATGATGCCGACCGAGCGCGGCACCATGATCTCGATGCCGGAGAAGGTGATCTCGGCCTGGATCAGGAAGATCATGATCACCCAGGTCGCGGCCGCGATGCCGGCAGCGGCGAAGATGCGCCCGACCGCGCGCATGTCGAAATAGCGCAGCACCAATTGGTAGACCCCGAGCTGGTGGAGCGCGATGATACCAGCGCAGATGGACACGAACGACGCCGCCAGCATGACTGCATCAGTGGGGAAATAGAGGTCGCCCAGGCGCGCGGTGAAGGCCGCCCAGAGCGCGAGCGCCATCGCCGCGAAGTCGAAGGTG
>JBBSLM010000669.1:0-1063 GCA_038255245.1 Sphingomonadales bacterium | reverse complement strand
TTTCCGACTTTGGTGTCTCCGGCCTGATCCACGCGGACCTGCGCCTGGGCGATGCGCTGCTGGTGCAGCTCGAAGAAATGCTGATGCCCGAGGCGGTGGTGATCTGGACGCGCGACGGTGCGGCCGGTTTCGCCTTCGTCGGTCCCGTCGCGCCCACCCATTTGTCCCGGATCGCCGAGCGGCACGCGTCCGGCGCGGCCTGGTCACCCGCGATGCGCGCGGGATCGGACCTTCATTCCTGGTGGACCGATGCCGACGCCCATGCCGCGGGACGGCGCGCCGCGCTCGATTCGAACGGCCACGCTTTCCCGCTGCCGCGCTAGAATCTTCTTCGGAAAGGCGGTCCCGATTCAGCGAAGCTGAAAAAAGACGCTAGTCCTTCGGCTTGCGCAGCCGTCGGAAAAGATTGCGCTTCGTCAGCGGTTCGAAGGCACCGCCCGGACCATCGGGGTCGAGCAACTGATTCTCGGCGACGAACTTGCCGCCCAGCGTGAGGGGCGGGGGCTCATAGACGTGCAGGCTTCGTCCGCCGCCGCGCAGTCGCTCGATGGCCTGGATCAGGGAACCGCTTTCCTGCCAGGCTTGCGTCACCGCCTCAGGCTTTACGCCGAGATGTTCGGCCACGAGGTCGTCGCGCAGGGCCAGAATCTGGGGCCGGATGTGCTCATTGCCGGGCAAAGTGGCGTCGAGTGTGACGTCGCATTCGGTGTCGAGCCGCAGCGAACGGTTGTTGAGATTCGACGAGCCCTGCCGGAACATTTCGTCGTCGACGATCATGATCTTGGCGTGGACGTAGATCGCCTCGCCCCTCGCGGTGAAAGGCATGTAGATGCGGAAGCGATCAAATTTGTCATATTGCTTCACCGCCTCGAACAGGCGGGAACGGGCGGTGTCCATCGCCACCTGTTCGAGCCAGCCATGGGCTTCCTGCGGCGTGACCAGGACAAATTCGGGGCCTTCCGGCTCCTGCAGCCGGCGGGCGATCGCCTCCGCGATAAGCCCCGACGCGAAATATTGCCCCTCGACATAGACGGTGCGCCGCGCGCGGGCGATCATGTCGAGG
>JBBSLM010000668.1:0-1071 GCA_038255245.1 Sphingomonadales bacterium | reverse complement strand
GGGCTCATGCAGCGGTAATATCGCCGCCAGTTGTACGCGCGCGGCAGGGCGCGCGATGGCCGCAACCTGTGCCTCCGTCTGGCTGACTGGCGCTTCCACGGCACGTGGACCGGCGAACGCGCCGGTGACGGCGCTCAGCAGGGCGGAGAGGAGGAGCAGGAATTGCATGCATGCCCGACATAATGCCGCAACGCGCCAAGGTCCATGCCCGGCGGCGTTCTGCTGTGGATCAGCCGCCGGCGGCGACCCGCAAACGGCGTGCGAGCGCTATTGGGCTAGCTGCAGCGGCGGCCCCGGCCGGCGGGATCGCTATTATTGCCCGAGTCGCTGTCGCTGCACTCCCGCCGCTGACGACCCCGACCATAATTGGGTTGGTCGCGATTGGACCCGCTGTCCTGGTCGGTGACGCCGGTATACGGCCTGTTATTATTGCCGTTGTTGCAGCGGCGGCCACGGCCCGACGGGTCGGAATTGCGCCCAGTGTCATTGTCGCTGCAATTCTGCGGCTGGTAGGTGTTGCAGCGCCTGCCCCGGCCTGACGGGTCGGAGTTCCGCCCGCTATCATTGTCGCTGCACGGCTGCGGCTGCTGATATTCCGGCGTGCAGCGCCGCCCGCGGCCGGACGCGTCCGAGCCGCGGCCGGTATCGCTGTCGCTGCAATTCGTGCGGGGTGCGGTCGCGCAACGCCGGCCACGGTTGATCGGATCGGCATAGCGTCCCGTGTCGCTATCACTGCAACGCCGCTGTAGCGCCTCCGCGGGCTGCGAGCCGGTGACGAGCGCCGTGGCGCCAACGAAAGACGCGCCGGCCACTCGGCCAAGAAATGATCGACGAGTGAGTTTTCCGCCAGGCTTCATCGCGCCGCCCCTCCACTCAATGCTCGCGAGGGTCGTTTCCCCTGCGAAACAGAGCAAGTGGTACGCCGATCCGCGCGCGAGTCAACCGGCAGGCTGGCTGGGGCGCCGGGCGCCGGTCAGAGTTCGCCTTCCAGCCAGCTCTGCAGCTGGCTCTTAGGCGCCGCGCCGACCTTCGTCGCCGCGCGCTCGCCGCCCTTGAACAGGATCATCGTCG
>JBBSLM010000667.1:0-1073 GCA_038255245.1 Sphingomonadales bacterium | reverse complement strand
TTGCCCGCGCCCGGCCGGCCGGTCAGCCAGATCACGCGCGGCACCTGCCCTTTGCGCGCGGCGCGGGCGTCGCGATCGATTTCCAGCTCCTGCCAGACGATGTTGTGCGAGCGGCGCAGCGCGAACTGGATCATGCCCGCGCCGGCCGTGGCGTTGGTCTCGCGGTCGATCAGGATGAATCCCCCCAGGTCGCGGCTGCGCGCATAGGGTTCGAATGCGATCGGCCGATCGAGCGAGAGCGTGACCAGCCCCGCCTCGTTTTTCGCCAACGTGCGGGCGGGCGCCGGCGCGCCGCTTTCCACGTCGATCGCGTGCCTGAGCGCGCTGATCGTCGCGACCGCGCGCGTGGCCCCGAGCTGCAGCGCATAAGAGCGACCGGGCATCATCGCCGCTTCGTCCAGCCAGGCGAGATTTGCCTCGAACTGGTCCGCCACTTCCGGTGGCGCGGCGGCTGCGGCGATCAGGTCGCCGCGCGCGCAATCGACCTGATCCGCCAGTTCGAGCATGACCGTCGCGCCTGCCTGCGCATGCTCGACGTCGCGTCCGGCCGCGACGATCCGCGCCACCGGTGCGGTCGCACCGGACGGCATGACGCGCACCGTCTCGCCGGTGCGCACGCTGCCGCTCGCGATCGTGCCCGACAATAAGCGGGCTCCCCCCTCATCACGCGTCACGAGTTGCACCGGCAGGCGCAGCGGACCGCTCGCCGCTTCGCCGACAGCGATCGTGTCGAGCAGTTCCGCAAGGCTTGGCCCGTCATTCCAGGGCATGGAAGGGGATCGCACTGCGATATTGTCGCCCGCTTTCGCCGACAGCGGAATGGCAGTGAAGGACAGGGCCAGCGCCGATGTCAGCGCCGCATAATCCGCGACGATACGCTCGAAAATCGCCCGGTCGTGCGCGACCAGGTCCATCTTGTTCACCGCCAGGATCACGTCGCGAACGCCCAGCATCGACAGGATCAGGCTATGCCGCCGCGTCTGCGTGATCACGCCCTTGCGCGCGTCGACCAGCACGATCGCGAGGTCGGCGCGCGACGCGGCGGTGACCATGTTGCGGGTATAATGTTCGTG
>JBBSLM010000666.1:0-1074 GCA_038255245.1 Sphingomonadales bacterium | reverse complement strand
GCTGTGCGGCGGCGACCTCGTGTCGATCGCGCTCGAACCGGAAGAGAAGGAACGCGCCCGCCTGACGATCGAGACCGGCGCGCTGCAGCCCAACGCGACCTGCAGCGACAATGTGCGTGAACGCTTTGAGCGAATCATGACCGGCCTCGCCCGCCAGCTTCGCTCCACGCCGGAGCGCAATCTGGACGAAGGCCGCTTCAGCCTGACGATCGCGATCGTCGGGCAGGAGGAGAGTCCGGCGGGCTGACGCGCATCCGGCTCAGCAGCGCCGGCTACGAGAAACCGGCGGCGCTGCCCTAGCTCGTCCGGTCGTCGCGCGAGCCCTGGCCGCTCTGATCGGGCCGACCCTTGCCTTGCGTGCGGGCCCGTTCCAGATCGCCGGCATCCCCGCCCTCGGGATCGAGTCGCTTGCCGGGCCGGGTGCCGTCCTGATGCACGCCGTCGGTGTCGGAATGGGGCGGGGTTTCGGGCGGCTTGCTCATCACATTCACTCCTGCTTGCGGAGGCTTAACCGGCCAGCCGTCCCCGGGTTGCGCGACCGCCAAAAACTCCCGCGCAGAAAGTTACGAAAAAGTTTCGCGGGCACGGAACCGCATGGCGGGAAGCCCGTTTAGCAATTCGGACAGCGAACTTTTGCCCCCCCGCTCTCGCTGTCCAGAACCATGAGCCCGGTCGCGCCAACCTCCCCCCCCCCCCGGTAGCGCTGCCGGGCTCAATTTCCTCCTAGAACCCTACGCTGGAATTGCCGGCAATCGGGCGCCACCCACAAGGGTCGGCGCCCTTTTCTTTGCTCAGGCCTCGGCGGCGATTTTTCGGGCGCGGCGGCGGCGGGTGATGCGGATGCCGATCAAGGCGATTTCGTAAAGCAGGATCAGCGGGATCGCGAGCAGCAGCTGCGAGACCACATCGGGCGGGGTCAGCACCGCCGCCACAATGAAGGCGGCGACGATCGCGTAGCGCCGCCCCTTTTGCAATTGCTCCAGCTTCACGAGCCCGGCCCGCTCGACCAGCATCAGCAGCACCGGCAGCAGGAAGGACACGCCAAAGCCGAACAGGAAGCGCATGATGAAATCG
>JBBSLM010000665.1:0-1074 GCA_038255245.1 Sphingomonadales bacterium | reverse complement strand
CGCTCGTTCAGCGCGCCGGGAAGGGCGTGGTGACGACGGCAGAATTGCTCCGCGGATTCCCCATCTCGGCGGGCACCCTCCTCGCGTGACCCGTTTCCGCCTGACCATCGAATATGACGGCCGCGCCTATTTCGGCTGGCAGCGGCAGGCCAATGGCCCGTCGATCCAGCAGGCGATCGAGGAAGCGATTGCGGGGATCGTGCGCCATCCGGTCACGCTGCACGCCGCCGGACGCACCGACGCTGGCGTGCATGCCCTGGCGATGACCGCGCATGTCGATATCGAGAAAATCATCACCCCCCAGCGGTTGATGGAGGGGACGAATGCGAAGCTGCGGCCGCAGCCGATCGCGATCCTCGGCTGCGAGGAGGTGGACGAGGAATTCCACGCCCGCTTCAGCTGTATCGGCCGGCGCTATCTCTACCGCATCGCCAATCGCCGGGCGCCGCTCGCGCTGGACCAGGGCCGGGCCTGGCGGGTGCCGGTCACGCTTTACGCAGACGATATGAACAAGGCCGCGCAATATCTTGTCGGAGAACATGATTTCACCACCTTTCGCTCGGTCCATTGCCAGGCGAAGAGCCCAGTGAAGACGGTCGACATGATGATCGTGCGCAGGCTGGGGGCGATGATCGAAGTGGAGGTGACGGCGCGCAGCTTTCTGCACCATCAGGTGCGATCGATGGTCGGCTGCCTGGAAATGGTCGGGCGCGGCAAGTGGACCGCGAAGGATTTGAAGCGGGCGCTGGAGGCGCGCGATCGCGCCGCTTTGGGTTTCAACGCGCCGCCAGACGGACTTTATTTTGTGGAGGCGCGCTACTCGGAGCGGCCGCGGAACCTGTGAGCCTACGCAGCGAGCGTTCCAGCATGAGGAGTTGCCAGAGCAGGCGGCCATGATCGCTGCGGCCGCGGCGATGATCCTCGGCCAGGCGAGCGATCGCCGCCGGATCGAACCAGCCAAGCGTGGACAGCGCCGAACCCTGCGCGATCCCGGCCGCCTCGCCCGCCAGCGGGCCGCGGAACCAGGCGCTGACCGGCGTCACGAAGCCCATTTTCTTGCGATAGAGGATCTCG
>JBBSLM010000664.1:0-1078 GCA_038255245.1 Sphingomonadales bacterium | reverse complement strand
CCGGCGCGCTCAAAGCAGCCCCCCGCTGGCTGTCCCAGCCTGTAGAGGAGCCCGAAAGCCCGTGCAAATCATCCGTGACCGCAGCGAGCTGGACGCGGCACTGAGAAATTTGCGCGTGGGTGGCGCCACCATCGCGATGGTGCCCACAATGGGGGCGCTGCATGCGGGGCACATGGCGCTGGTCGAGGAAGCGCGGCGGCGGGCGACCCATGTCGTCGCTTCCGTCTTCGTGAATCCGACCCAGTTCGGCGTTGACGAGGATCTGTCGCGCTATCCCCGGCGCGAGGCCAGCGACGCGCAATTGCTGAGCGGGGCCGATGTGGCGATCCTGTGGGCGCCCGCCGTCGAGACGATGTACCCGGATGGGCCGGAGGCGGATGTGAAGGCCGGACCCGCCGCTCTGGGCCTCGACGGCGATTCGCGCCCCGGCCATTTCGACGGCGTCGCCACGGTGGTGGCGCGATTGTTCGAGCAGGTGAAGCCCGACATCGCGGTCTTCGGCGAGAAGGATTATCAGCAATATCTGGTGATCCGCCAGATGGTGGCGTCGCTGCAATTGCCGGTCGAGATCGTCGGCGTGCCGACCCAGCGCGACGCGGACGGGCTGGCGCTGTCCTCACGCAACATCTACCTCGCCGACGAAGAACGGCTCGCCGCCCGCGCCTTGCCGCGCGCGCTCGGCGAAGCGGCGCAGGCGATGATCGACGGCGGCGACGTGGCCGAGCTGCTGGCGCGGGCGTCGCAACGCCTGGTGGCGGCCGGCTTCGATCCAATCGACTATGTCGCGCTGCGCGACGCCGAGACATTCACGCCGCTCGACACGCTGGATCGGCCTGCGCGACTCCTGGCGGCGGCGAAGCTGGGCGCGACGCGGCTGATCGACAATCTGGCGGTCGAACCGCGCTGACGCCGCTTTCGTCGCAGCGCGGCTTCGCCCGTCGCGTCGTTAAGCGAATTCGCCGTTAACCAATTCTTTTTATCTTGGTGCGCAGCATGATCCCCGCTGAAAAAGGGGACAGCAGATATGGCACACAGCCTCAAGTCCGCAGCGTTTTTGATCGAGACCCGCATCGCGGAT
>JBBSLM010000663.1:0-1082 GCA_038255245.1 Sphingomonadales bacterium | reverse complement strand
TGATTGGTGTCGACTTGGCGAAGTCGGTGTTTCAGGTTCACGGTGTGGATGCGCGAGGCCTGGTGGTGGTGCGCAAACGGCTGAGCCGGGCGAAGCTGCTGCCGTTCTTCGCCAAGCTGCCGCCCTGTCTCATTGGCATGGAGACCTGCGCCAGCGCCAACTACTGGGCACGCGAGCTGATGGGGCTCGGCCACGAGGTGCGGCTGATGCCCCCACAATATGTGAAGCCCTACGTCAAGCGATCGAAGAACGATGCCTCGGATGCGGAGGCGATCTGCGAGGCGGTTACCCGGCCGACGATGCGCTTCGTCGGCGTGAAGTCGCCTGAGCAGCAGAGCGTGCTAATGCTGCACCGAACGCGGTCGATCCTGACCCGTCAGCGGACCCAGATCGGCAACGCGATCCGCGCTCATCTCGCTGAGTTCGGGATCGTCGCTCCGGTCGGGCGACAGGGCCTCGATCGCCTGATCGCAGTGATCGGCGACGAAGGCGACCGTCGCGTGCCGATCCCCGCTCGCCGCTGCCTCGCAATGCTGGTCGAACAGCAGCGGCTCGTTCTGGCGCATCTGCTCGATACCGATCGGGCGATCCGCGCCGACAGCCGGGCGAGCGAGCTTGGTCGCCGGTTGCAGGAGATCCCCGGTGTCGGGCCGCTGGTGGCCAGCGCGCTGGTCGCCACCGTGCCCGACCCGCATGTGTTCAAGACCGGGCGCGGCCTGTCGGCCTGGCTGGGGCTGGTCCCGCGGCAGAACTCGTCGGGCGGCAAGGAACGGCTCGGCGGCATCACCAAGGCAGGCGACACCTATCTTCGCAAGATGCTGTTCGTTGGCGCCATGGCGGTCATTCGCCATGCCGAGCGATATGGCACCCGCCGGCCGTGGCTGACCAAGCTGCTGAGCCGCCGCAGCCCGCGAGTCGCGGCCATCGCGCTGGCCAACAGGATCGGCCGGACCGCCTGGGCATTGATGACCAGCGGCGAGCGCTACCGCGAGCCGGTGGTCGCATGAGCTAGGCGCAAGGCGCGCTTTTACGAGGTTGGCAAGAGCAGGAGACTGACTGACGCAAGCTGCCCAATGGCGGGA
>JBBSLM010000662.1:0-1087 GCA_038255245.1 Sphingomonadales bacterium | reverse complement strand
GCTGAGCGAGCAGATCGGCTCGATCGAGGTGGGCAAGTCGGCGGATCTGATCGCGGTTGCAGGGGACCCGCTGGCGGATATTTCGGTGTTGCGGAATGTGGGGTTCGTGATGGCCCGCGGGCGGGTGCATCGGGATCAACGATAGGGAATTGTCACCCCGGACTTGATCCGGGGTCCACCTTCTTGTCTCGCCCCGGTCAGGAAGAAGGTGGATGCCGGATCAAGTCCGGCATGACAAACTGAGAGGACACACGTGACCCATTTCAACCGCCGCCAGTTTCTCGCTTCATCCGTCGCCACCGGGGCTTTGCTTGCTTCGGGCTGCGCGACCACGCCGCGGTCGGTGGCTGGTGCAGGGTCCGCACCGGCGGGCGCGATCTACGACGCGATCTTCGCGCAGATGCTGCAGCTTTCGCCCGAGACGGCGACGGCGCTGGGGCTCGATCATGGCGCCAATGCGGGCTTGAAGGCGAAGCTGTCGGACCGGGCCGCGACCGGGCGGACCGGCTGGTGGGGGCCTTTGGTCGATGCCCTGCCCCGACTGCAGGCGATCGCGCCGGAATCGCTGCCGCTGCGCGAGCGGGCGTGGCGGGCGACGGCGCTCTGGTTCGGCGAGCGAGCGGCGGAGGGGCGGACGATCGCTTATGGCACGGCGCAGACGCCTTACGTAATCACGCAGCTTTATGGCTCCTATACGGGCGTGCCGAACTTCCTGGATACTCAGCATACGATCGAGAATGCGGCCGATGCGGAGGCCTATCTCGACCGGCTCGACGCCTATCATCGCAATATCGACGCCGAGGTCGCGATGGTGCGGGAGGATGATGCGGCCGGCGTGATCCCGCCCAATTTCATCGTCGAGAAGGCGCTGCGGCAGACGCGGGCGGCGCTTATGCAGCGCGGGGCACAGGCCGATCTTGTGACTTCACTGGTGCGGCGGGCGCGGGAGAAGAATTTGCCGGGCGACTGGCAGGCGCGGGCGGTGCGGATCGTCGACGGGCCGGTCGCGGCGGCGCTGGGGCGGCAGGCGGATTTGCTCGAGGACCAGCTGCGCCGCGCGCCGGACGTGGCGGGGGTGCATAGGCTG
>JBBSLM010000661.1:0-1095 GCA_038255245.1 Sphingomonadales bacterium | reverse complement strand
ATCGGTTGATCGCCGTGGTGTGCAGCGTAGTACGCCGTTTCGTACTCGATCGGCGGTATCCGGCCCAGGCGGTGCATGAGCCTTTGCGCGTTGTACCACGCCACCCATGCGGAGGTGGCTTCCTCGACGTCGCCGACGGTCCGCAACGGCCCGGTGCGAAACGGTGAGTCCGCCGCGATGCATTCGGCCTTGTAGAGCCCTATGGTGGTCTCGGCCAGGGCATTATCGAAGGCATCGCCCACCGATCCGATCGACGGCAGCAAACCCTGCAGGAACAAGGTCTCCCCGAACCGGACCGCAGTATACTGCGAACCGGCATCCGAGTGGTGAATAGTGTTGCCCTGCAACGGGTTGCCTTGCATGGACCGCAACGCGACCGCCTGGTTGACGGCCCGTTGCACGAACGCGGTTTCCTTCGACGCCGAGCATTCCCAGCCGAGGATCGTGCCCGCGAACGCGTCGATCACGAACGCCGTGTACGCGAAGCAGGGCACCATCCTGACATATGTGAAATCGGCGACGTAGAGCTTGTCGGGGCGCTGCACCCGGAAGTTGCGGTCGACCAGATCCAGTGGCCGCGGCGCCGACGGATCGGGCACCGTGGTGCGCACCGTGCGGGCTCTGGTCGCACCCTGCCAGCCGTTGGCGCGCATCAGCCGCTCGATGGTGCAGCGGGCCACCTCGATGCCCTGACGTTGCAGGTGAGCCCACATCTTCAACGACCCGTACAGCGACTCGGGCTTTCGCCGTCCGCGCTCGTCACGCTCGACGTAGTACGACGCCAGCACCGAGGTGATGGTGGCGTCCCAGAGTGCTCGTTTCGACAACGGGCGTTTGGACCAGGCGTAGAACGTTCTCGGGGCGATGTTGGCGCCGTGCTCGGTGAGCACCCGGCAAATCGGTACGACCCCGAACCGAGCGCGATGCTCGGCGATGAACCGGCAGATCACTTGTGTGGCGGGCCGCACTCCCGCACGAAGAAAGACGTTGCGGCCTTGAGGATTTCGATGGTTTGCTCCAGCTCCCGCGTTTTGCGGCGCAACGCCTTCAGCTCGGCCTCAGCCTCGGCGGGCAACGTGGCCGGCGCAGGGTCCT
>JBBSLM010000660.1:0-1102 GCA_038255245.1 Sphingomonadales bacterium | reverse complement strand
GCGCCGATCGCTTTCACCTTCGGGCTCGGCATGTTGCTGATGTTCCCGTGGCGGTTCGGTGGCACGGCGGTGACGATCGAGACGCCGGGGCCCAAGCCGTTGCTCGATGCGATCGCGCGCCACCGGGTCACCAACCTCGCCACCGCGCCGACTGCCTATAAAGCGATGATCCCGTTGCTCGGCGACTACGAGGTTTCCAGCCTCCACACTTGCGTCTCGGCCGGCGAGCATCTCCCCGCCGCGACCTGGCATGCCTGGGACGGAGCAACCGGCCTGAAGATTATCGACGGCATCGGCGCGACCGAGATGATGCATATCTTCATCTCCGCCAGCGGCGACAATATCCGCCCCGGCGCGACCGGCAAAGTGGTGCCCGGCTATGCCGCGGCGGTGCTGGACGGCGACAATCAGCCGATGCGGAGTGGCACCGGGTGCCTGGCGGTAAAAGGCCCCACGGGCTGCCGCTATTTCGACGACCCGCGCCAGGCCAATTACGTCAAGAATCACTGGAATGTGACCGGCGACACCTACCGCCTCGACGCGGAAGGCTATTTCTGGTTCGTCGCCCGCTCCGACGACATGATCATCTCGTCCGGCTACAATATCGCCGCGCCCGAGGTCGAGAACGCGCTCAACGCCCACCCGGCGGTGCAGGAATGCGCGGTGATCGGCGCCCCCTGCCCCGAGCGTGGCCAGAAGGTCGCGGCGTTCGTGGTGGTCGCGCCGGGATATGCCGCGGACGAAGATCTTGCGTCGGTGCTGCAGGACCATGTGAAGGCGCGGATCGCGCCTTACAAATATCCGCGGGCGGTGACGTTCGTGGAGGCGCTGCCGAAGACGACGACAGGGAAATTGCAGCGGTTTGCGTTGCGCACCTGACTTCGTCATGCCGGACGTGATCCGGCATCCACCTGCCTTCAACCGCGCAAAGAAGGTGGACCCCGGATCAAGTCCGGGGTGACGATGGGCGTTAGGCCAGCAGCCGCAGCGGCGCCTCGAGAATCCCCTTCAACGCCTGCATGAAACTCGCCGCGTCCCAGCCGTCTACGACCCGGTGATCGCACGAGATCGACAGGTTCATCATCTTGGCGATCTTGATCTG
>JBBSLM010000659.1:0-1102 GCA_038255245.1 Sphingomonadales bacterium | reverse complement strand
GGACCGGCTCGCCCAGATCATCGTCTCGTGCGCGTTGGTGAAGCGGGTGCCGCGGAAATTCGGCATCGGATTGGTCTTGCGCCAGACGATGTCGTTCAGGATCCAATAGCCCAGATCCTGCACCGCCGCGCCGACGCGGAAGATATTGTGGTACGAACCGATCACCCAGATCGTGCCGTTCGGCTTCAGAATCCGCCGCGCCTCGGCCAGCCAGGCGCGGGTGAATTTGTCATAGGCGGCGAAACTGGAGAATTTGTCCCAATCATCATCGACCGCATCGACGCGGCCGCCTTCGGGCCGGAACAGATCGCCGCCGAGCTGCAGATTATAGGGCGGATCGGCGAAGATCATGTCGATGCTCGCCGCGGGCAGCGACGCCATCGCCGCGATGCAATCGGACTGCAGGATGGAGTCCAGCGGCAGGCTGGTCGCGGGCGCCTCATCCAGCGCCGTTGCCGCCCGTTTCCGCCGCACGCCAAGCTTCGTCATCGCCGTCATTGCTTCCCCCCGCTCGGCCAAGAGCAGTTAAGTGAAGTCGTGGTGACTCCACCGTCAAGCCAGGGTCTGAAGGGAAATGGTTAACGAGGTGTAAACACTTTCAGAACATAAGGAGTCCGGTCACAAAATCTTGTGACCGCCCCAGCCCGCCGCCGCCACGGACGGTGGTGTTGCGCCATGGACTCACCTTCCCGCCAAATGCCGTGCGGATGAAAGTGGCCCAATCACCCTTTCGGGCGATGGCGCGCCCACGAGCAGCCGCCTAGCATCGCCCCAGTCCAAGGGGAGAGCTGACATGAAATTCATCCACGGCCTGGCGTCCGGCATCGCTCTGTTCGCCGCCGTCCAGACGCCCACCGCCACGCCATCGGCGCCGGTCGCCGATTCCAGCCTCGGCAATTTCTCGGTCAGCCTGACGGTGCGCGACATCGCCGCGTCCACGGCCTTTTACGAGCGGCTCGGCTTCACCCAGACGCACGGGGATGTCGCGCAGCGCTGGATCATTATGAAGAATGGCGACGTGAAGATCGGGCTGTTCCAGGGCATGTTCGAGCGCAACATCCTGACCTTCAACCCCGGCTGGGACAGCGACGGGCGCAACGTC
>JBBSLM010000658.1:0-1107 GCA_038255245.1 Sphingomonadales bacterium | reverse complement strand
CTGGCGCTGGACGCGGCCGCACGTCTTTGACAGGGGTATTTGCATGAGCGACGAAATGGGGTCCGAGGGGGCCATGCGCGTCGACACCGAAATGGTGAAGACGCTGGCGAAATTGTTGAGCGACAACGATCTGAGCGAGATTGAGGTCGAGGATGGCGATCGCCGTATCTCGGTGAAGCGCAAGATCGCGGCACCTGCGGCTGCCCCCGTGGCCGCGGCTGCGCCTGCGCCTGCCGCCGCGCCCGCCGCCCTCGCCGCGCCGCCCTCGGATCACGGCGGGCCGCTCCCTGGCGCGGTGCCCTCGCCAATGGTCGGCACGGTCTATCTGTCGGCGGACCCCGCGTCGAAGGCCTTTGTCAGCGTCGGCGACCGGGTCGACGAGGGCGATACCTTGCTGATCATCGAGGCGATGAAGGTGATGAACCAGATCGTTGCGCCGCGCGCCGGCATGGTCAGCCGCATCCTGGTCCAGAATGCCGAGCCGGTCGAATTCGGCCAGCCGCTCGTGGTGATCGAGTAGGCGCTTTCTTCGTGTTTTCCCCGCCAGCCCGCTCCCCCACCCGGCCTCCCATTTCAGAATACGCTGTTTGGGAGGCCGGGTGGGGGAGCGGGCCGGCACCGACTAGGACATAAAAAATGCCGGACATTGGCAAGATCCTGATCGCCAACCGCGGCGAGATCGCCCTGCGCATCCATCGCGCCGCGCATGAAATGGGCATCAAGACGGTCGCGGTCCATTCGACCGCCGATGCCGAGGCGATGCACGTCCGCCTTGCCGACGAGGCCATCTGCATCGGCCCGCCGTCGGCGACCGAATCCTATTTGAACATCCCCAACATCATTTCGGCGGCCGAGATTTCAAACGCCGACGCGATCCACCCCGGCTACGGCTTCCTGTCCGAGAATGCGCAATTCGCGGAGATCGTCGAGGCGCATAACCTGATCTGGATCGGCCCCAAGCCCGAGCATATCCGCACGATGGGCGACAAGGTGCAGGCCAAGCGCACTGCCGGCGCGCTCGGACTGCCTTTGGTGCCGGGCTCCGACGGCGCGATCGAGGATGTGGCGGAGGCCAAGCGCCTCGCCCGCGACATCGGCTATCCGGTG
>JBBSLM010000657.1:0-1109 GCA_038255245.1 Sphingomonadales bacterium | reverse complement strand
CGATGGGCGTTAGGCCAGCAGCCGCAGCGGCGCCTCGAGAATCCCCTTCAACGCCTGCATGAAACTCGCCGCGTCCCAGCCGTCTACGACCCGGTGATCGCACGAGATCGACAGGTTCATCATCTTGGCGATCTTGATCTGACCGCCCTCGACGATCGGCGTCTCCTTGACCTTGTTGACCGCGATGATCGCGACCTCGGGACGATTGATCACCGGGGTCGAGACCACGCCGCCCATCGGGCCCAGGCTCGACAAAGTGATGGTGCCGCCGGTCAACTCCTCGCGCGTCGCCTTGCCGGCGCGGATTGCCTCGGCGAGGCGCAGCACTTCGCTGGCGAGGCCCCAGATGTCGCGGCTCTCGGCATTGCGGATCACAGCCACGGAAAGCCCGCTATCGGTCTGCGTCGCCATGCCCATAGGCACCGCGCCGGAGCGGTGGATGACGTTCGCCTCGTCGTCGTAGCGCGCGTTCAACATCGGGAAGTCGGGCATGACGCGGCACATCGCCGTCATCAGGAACGGCAACAGGGTGAGCTTCGGATTGCTCCCTCGATCCTGATTCATCATCGCGCGGGTCGCTTCCAGCGCGGTGACGTTCACTTCCTCGACATAGGTGAAATGCGGGATGCGCCGCTTGGCCTCCTGCATATTCTCGGCGATCTTGCGGCGCAGGCCGACGACCTTGATGTCCTCGTCCTGGGCTTTGGCCCGGGCACCCGAGGGACGCGCGCCGCCGCCATTGTACATGAGGTAAGCGTCGAGATCGGCGTGGCGGATGCGGTCGCCGGAATATTGCACCTTGCCCAGATCGATGCCGAGATCGCGGGCGCGGGCGCGCACCGCAGGCGAGGCCAAAGCTCCCCTCCCGCTTGCGGGAGGGGCAGGCGCGTCAGCGCCGGGGTGGGAATGTCCGCCAGCCCCACCCCGCGCCTGCGGCGCTTCCCCTCCCGCAGGCGGGAGGGGAGTTTCGTCCGCGCGCCATTCACCGACGCGGCGTTCTTCCGGGCCGCGATCCTGATGCGGCTCCTCGCGCCGGTCGCCGCGGGTGCGGCGCTCGTCCGCTTCGACGTCCGCGCTCGGCACTGCCACGGCGATTTCCGGCGTGATCT
>JBBSLM010000656.1:0-1113 GCA_038255245.1 Sphingomonadales bacterium | reverse complement strand
GCTCTGGCCGCTGCCGATCACGCCGACGCGCTTGTCGGTGACTTCGAAGCCGTCGCAGATCGGGCAATAGCGGATCAGGCCGCGGGCCATCGCTTCATTGTGCAAATCCTCGTCCATCGGCGGGCGGCGATTGGTGACGCCCGTGGCCAGCAACACGGTGCGCGCGCGAAGCCGGCCGGAGCCCCATTCCGCCTCAAAGCCGCCCTCGATCTTGTCGAGCCGGGACACGCGCCCGGTCTCGATCGACGCGCCGTAAAGCTGCGCCTGCTCGCGCATCAGTTCGAGCAATTCCGACCCGGAAATGCCACCAGGGAAGCCGGCATGATTGTGGGTGCACGGGATCCAGTGCGCCCGGCTCTTGCCCGAATCGATCACCTTCAGCGACAGGTGAAAGCGACTGAGATAGATGGCCGCGGTCAGTCCGGCAGGGCCGCCGCCGACGATCAGGCAATCAACGTCGAAGTCGCTCATGGCTGCCCCAGTGCTTCTGGTCGTACAGGGGTTCCTTGAACCGGCCTTGCGGCTGGGGCAATCCGGAAGCGCGGTAAGGAGATGCACATGAACGCCAAGCTCGCACTTTTCCTGGGAACGTTGGTGGCGTTCGCTCCACTGCCGCTGGCCGCGCAGGGCGCTCAGCCAGCCCCGGAGGCGATGCCGGCCCCGACTATCGAGCAAGTGCTGCGCGAGGCGGACGAACGCTTCGCCGCCTTCCAGCGGCAGGCGCCGGTGCCGGGCGTGGTCTGGGGCGTGGTGCGCGACGGGCAATTGGTCCATGTTCGCGGCTTCGGCGCCTCTGCGCCCACGGGCGGCACCCCGATTGGGCCTGGCACGCTGTTCCGCATCGCCTCCATGTCGAAGGCCTTCACCGCGCTCGCCATTCTAAAGCTGCGCGACGAGGGGCGGTTGCGGCTCGACGACCTCGCCGAACAGCACATTCCGGAAATGCGCGGCTGGCGTTACCCGAGTGCCGATGCCCCGCGCATCCGCGTCCGCGATCTGCTCGCGCATGTGGGCGGGCTGGTGACTGACGATCCCTGGGGCGACCGGCAACAGGTGCTGACCGCGGCCGAATTCACCGCGATTATCGCCAATCAGCCGCCCATGACCCGCACG
>JBBSLM010000655.1:0-1117 GCA_038255245.1 Sphingomonadales bacterium | reverse complement strand
GCCGCCCCGATCCACGCCCCCCGCCGCCGCCTCGACGAGACGCTGGCCGCAAGGAAGCCGATCTTGGTTTATAGAGAGCCAGCGAAGGCGGAAGCAGCGGAATAAGAGATGTCGAGAGCGACAGGCAGGCTGGACAGTTTCACTGACGCGGCTTTCGCATTCGCGCTCTCACTGCTGGTGATCGGCAACAGCCAGATCCCGACCGATCTGGCGCAGCTGCAGGCGGCGATGGCCAATGTGCCCGTCTTCGCCATCGGTTTCACGATCATCGGGATGTTCTGGTACGGCCACGTCCGCTGGCGGGAATATCGTGGCGACGGCGGCGGCCTGTCGGTCGCGTTGACCTTCGCCCTCGTCTTTTTCGTGATGATCTACATCCCGCCGCTGCAGGCGATGTCGGCGTCCTTCGCCACCTATCTGGGCGGAGCGGGCGTGCGTTTCGCGGGCGATATTGGCGGCATGTTCACGATCTACGGGATCGGCTTCGTCGCGATGGCCGGGGTACTGGCATTGCTGTTTTGGGAGGCGGAGCGGGCGCTGCGCAAGGCGGGCGATCCGCGCTGGCAGGGCGCGCGCGGGGAAATGGGGGTCTGGGCGATCCTGGTGGTGACCGGCCTGCTCTCGACTTTGCTGGCGGCGATCCCCGCGACCAAGAATTTCGCGCCCTTCCTGTATGCGACCCTGCCGGTCAGCATCGGCCTGTTCGTCTGGCGCTATCCCTGGCTGGGCAGCGAGCCGGAGGCGTGAGGCGCAGTTCGCCGTCGACGGCGCGGAACAGGGAGCCGATCGCGGCGGTGCTGGCGGCATTGCTGCCGTCGTCGGGCCTGGTGCTGGAAGTGGCGAGCGGGGCAGGGGAGCATGCCGCCTTCCTGGCCGGGCGCTTCCCCGCACTGGATTGGCAGCCGACCGATCCCGATCCGGACGCCTTGGCGTCCATCCATGCTTATGTCGCGGACGCTGGCTTGCCCAATCTTCGCCCGCCGCTGATCCTCGACGCCGCGGCCGAGACCTGGCCGGTCGATCGGGCTGATGCGATCCTTTGCATCAACATGGTGCACATCAGTCCTTGGGCGGCGACGCTGGGCTTGCTGCGGGGCGCCTCGCGCCTCTTGGCGAG
>JBBSLM010000654.1:0-1126 GCA_038255245.1 Sphingomonadales bacterium | reverse complement strand
GTCGACGGGCATTTGTCGAGTTCAGCATCCACGCCGACCATGACCGGCCGCGGCGTGAGCGGGCTGCCGGTGGCGGCGGCGCTGTTGCCTGTCGCCGCATTGCCGATCGGCGCGGCGGTATTTGCCGGGGCCGCTTCATTGGCGGGTGCGGCCGCGCTGGCGCTGTTGTTCGCCGCCTTGTTGCCGCCGCACGCGGCCAGCGCGGTCAAAGCCAGCAACCCGATCGTGATACGCATTCTACTCTCCACTTCTCAATCGGGCAGTCGGGCGCGCCCCAGCCGAAGCCGCGGCGCGCCCGCAGTCATTAACCCGCCGTCACCTCGACATTCGCCTCAGGGACCCAGCCGCTGCGGCACGGACCGTCATAATTCTTTGGACCGGGCAGATTGGCGCCGGTGCCGCAATCATGCTCCGGATCGCCTTCGCCCTTCCAGACGACGCCGACCCAGCCGGGCACGCTCGTCTCGCAAATGTCCACGATCAGGCCATTCTCGCCCTGATCGTTCGCGCGCGCGCCAGCGTCCGGCGCTTCACGAATGGCGATCTCGCCGGTGCCGCGCAGGCGGCCGTTGGTGTGACAGGCGTCCATGCCATGCTCGCCGTCGATGCCGATGCGGACAGCGCGGGCGGCGATGGCGGTCGCGGCAGGCACACCCATGTTCGCCGCCGCCGCGCTGTTCGCCGGGGCGGCCGCATTGCTCGTTGAAACATTGGCGGAGGCGTTGGCGCTGTTGTTGGCACCCTTGTTGCCGCCGCAGGCCGCGAGCGCGGCCAGGGCCACCAGGCTGATCGTGATACGCATCTTATTTCCCCCCCCAAATCAGGCGATCATCCCCAGCGGACTTTCCACCAATTCCTTGAAAGTCTTCATCAGCCGCGCGCCGTCCGCGCCGTCGATGGCGCGATGGTCGAAGCTGCCGGTGGCGCTCATCACCGTCGCGATCTGCAGCGCGTCGTCGATCACATATGGCCGCTTCTCGCCCGCGCCGATCGCCATGATCATGCCCTGCGGCGGATTGATCACCGCGTCGAACTGCTTGGTCCCGAACATACCCATGTTCGAAATCGACGCGGTCCCGCCCTGATATTCGTGTGGGCTTAGCTTGCCTTCCTTCGCGCGCCCGGC
>JBBSLM010000653.1:0-1129 GCA_038255245.1 Sphingomonadales bacterium | reverse complement strand
GGACCTCGACGCGCTCACCCAGCGCGCGCGCCAACCCGGCTTCCGCGCCGTGCCGCTGACCGGCCTCAAGGCATCGATGACCATCGACAATGCGATCCGGCGGCAGGCGTCGAAGAATGTGATCGGCATCATCCCCGGCGCGACCCGGCCGGACGAATATGTGCTCTACACCGCCCACTGGGATCATCTGGGCCAGTGCACCGAGACAGGCGAGGATCGCATCTGCAATGGCGCGGTCGATAACGCCTCGGGAACCGCCGCTCTGGTCGCTCTGGCCGAAGCGCATCGCAACACGCGCCCGGACCGCACCATCGTCTTCCTCGCTGTAACGGCGGAGGAATCCGGCCTGATCGGTTCGGCTTATTACGCCGCCAATCCGGTTTTCCCGCTCGCGCGCACGGCGGGCGGCATCAACATCGACGGGCTGCAATTGAACGGCCTCAGCCGCGACTTCATCGCGATCGGCGCGGGCAAGTCGCAGCTGGACGATTATCTGCGCCGGGCGATCTATCCGCTCGGCCTCACCCTCGTGCCGGAGCCCGCGCCGGAGGCGGGCTATTATTACCGCTCCGACCATTTCAGTTTCGCCAAGCAGGGCGTGCCGATGCTCTATGCCGAGGGCGGTGAGGATCTGGTCGAGGGCGGCCGCGCGGCCGGCGAGACGGCCTCACGCAATTACCGCGCCAACCGCTATCACGGCATCAACGACGAATATGACGAAAGCTGGGACTGGTCCGGCGCGATCCGCGATCTTGGCATCTATTATCGTATCATGCAGGAACTGGCCTCGACCACCGCCTGGCCCGAATGGCTGCCCGGCGACGAATTCCGCGCGATCCGCGACCGCAGTGCGGGCGAGCGGCGCTAGCTGGTCTTCCGGCCGAAGACGGGGCGCGGGGCGATTGCGTCCGGTTCCGCCCCGGTGGCCGCGGGCCGATCGCCCCGGCTCGCGAGATAGCGCTGGATCGCCGCATCCGCGTCGAAAGCCGGCTCTTCGGGCTCGGGGGCCTTCGCCGGCTTCGGTCCACGCGGCTTCGTCCAGACCCGCATGATCGTCCAGATCGCGCTGCCGCCTGCCAGCACGGCGAAGAAGGCAGGCCCGAACCAGTCCACTTCCCGCCCGCCATTG
>JBBSLM010000652.1:0-1143 GCA_038255245.1 Sphingomonadales bacterium | reverse complement strand
CCGCTGGTTCGAGACGAAATCGCACGCGCTGATCTGCTGGCTGGTGCCGCTGTGGATGACCGCCCGGCTGGGCTGCCCGCCATCGACGGGTGCCAGATAGAGCGCGCTGCCCTGCCCCGTCGTCGGCGCGACATAGGCGATGGTCCGGCCATCCGGAGAAAGCGAGATCGATTGCACCGACTCACGCGCCCCGAACGCGGCGGCGGGATCGGCCAAGGTCTGCGGCTGCAATTGGGCCTGCGCAGCGGCCGGCACAGCCGTGACGACCCACGAGGCTGTCGCGAAAAAGAGCGCATTTCTAAACATTTGTGGATCCCCTGATTAGCCCCAAGTCAAGCACGGCTCCGGCCGCCCTTCAAGGGGGTAAAGGCACCACTCCGGTCCTTGCGGCATCGCGGCGGGTTTGCCATGACGCCTGCCACCTGCTCTGCAAAGGAAGGTCGCCTCGTGATAAAGCTGCTCGCGCTCGTTCCCCTCGCTCTCCTCGCCGGCTGCGCCGCGAACATGGGAGACAGCGACGCGACGACCACACCGGCCGCGCCAACCGGCGCCCCGAACATTTCCGAAGACACGCTGAAGCGCGTCACCCGCCAGCTTTCCGACGACAGCTTCCAGGGCCGCGCCCCGGCGACAGAGGGCGAGACGCTGACCGTCAATTACCTCGTTCAGGAATTCCAGCGCGCCGGGCTCCGGCCGGGCAATAATGGCAGCTGGACGCAGGACGTGCCGTTGGTCGAGATCGGCGCGACCAACAATCCGCAGCTGCGGGTTACCGGCGGCGCCCAGCCTTTGACCTTCAACTACCGCACCGATCTGGTCGCCGCTTCCTATCGCGCCCAGCCGCGGGTCAGCTTCGACAATAGCGACGTCGTTTTCGTCGGCTACGGCATCAACGCGCCGGAGCGCGGCTGGAATGATTATGCCGGCGTCGATGTGCGCGGCAAGACCGTGATCATCCTCGTCAACGATCCCGATTGGCAATCGACCGGTACGACGGGCACGTTCAACGGCCGGGCGATGACCTATTATGGCCGCTGGACCTACAAATATGAGGAAGCCGCGCGGCAGGGCGCGGCGGCGGTCTTCATCGTCCACGATACCGAACCCGCCTCCTATGGCTGGATGACGGTCGAGAACAGCTGG
>JBBSLM010000651.1:0-1145 GCA_038255245.1 Sphingomonadales bacterium | reverse complement strand
TTGCGTGCTGAACGCCACGGCTTGCGCGGGCGCGACCGCCTTGGCGAATGCCCCGAGCCGGAAGCGCCCGCCCAGCATCGCGAACGGGTAAGCGGCCAGCGTGACGATAAGCCCCACGCCCGCCACGATCAGCACATAATGAAGCAAGGCCCCGAACGCGCCGGTCCCCGCCCGCGCGCCCACGACGTAGGCCAGCGCAAACACGCCCAAAGGCGCGATCCACAACACCCAGCCGATCACGATCAGCATCGCGTCGGCGATCGCCCGGAAGAAGCCGACGATCCGCTCGCGCGGCTCCTCCGGCAGCTGCGTGACCGCGAAGCCGAACATGAAGGTGAACAGGATCAGCGGCAGGATCGCTTCTTCCGCCGCCGCCGAGATCACGTTGCTCGGCACGATCGAATAGAGGAAATCGAGGAAGCTGGGCGCCGGCCCGACCGGCTCGGCGGTGGACAGCGCCTCGCGCAGCGCCGCCGCGGACTCCCCGGGCAGCGGGAAGATGCCGAGCAGCAGCGGCGTCAGCACCGCCGCCGCGATCGCCGATACCCACAGCAGGATTACGTAAAGGACCAGCGCCCGGCTTGACAGCTTGCTCGCCCGCGCCGCTGCGGCCGAGGCGGCGATGCCGGTCACCAGCAGCGCAACCACCAAAGGCACGATCGTCATGCGCAGCGCATTCAGCCACATGCCGCCGATCTTCTCGCCCGCCTCGATCGCGCCGTCCTGGTAGAGGAAGCCCATGCTCGCGCTGAGGATGCCGACCCCCAGGCCGATGACGAGCGCGATCAGGATGCGGGTGGGTGCGGACATGGCTGGCCTTTCGCGTCTCTCCCTCCGTCATTGCGAGGAGTGAAGCGACGAAGCAATCCATCTTGAGAGCTTAGGGTCTTGGATTGCTTCGCCCGTGACTCGCAATGACGGGCTAGGGAGTTCCCGATCCGACATTCGCCCGCTTCGGCGCCAGCCGGTGCGCGGCGATCAGCAGGAAGGCGAGCAGCACCGCCGCCATTCCCTGGTGCATCACGCCGATCCACAGCTTCACCCCGGTCAGGATGGTCGCGATCCCGAGCAATATCTGCAGCACCACCGCCCCGGTCAGATGCACCGCCGCGCTCTTCTCGCCCGCTTGCCACGCCCGCCAGGCC
>JBBSLM010000650.1:0-1146 GCA_038255245.1 Sphingomonadales bacterium | reverse complement strand
GGGCAGCTCGATCCTGCGGCCCTGGAACCCGCGCGTGCTGCAATTCCCGATCGACTTCTTCGGCCGCTCGCTCTTCACCACCGTCGTCGTCGCCGACCTGATCATGCAGATGAACGTGTCGATGTGGCGGCACGACAAGCAGTCGGAAGGCGTGGCCGAAGCCGCGCATTACGACCGCATGATGGCGGAGATCGAGGAAGCCGGCATGCGAACCGAAGTCCGCACCCCGCCGCCGGGCTATTGACGACTCAGCTGCGCCGGCCCGCAATCAGATTGTCGACCAGGCCCGGATCGGCCAGGGTCGAGGTATCGCCGAGGTTCGAGAAGTCATTCTCCGCGATCTTGCGCAGGATGCGCCGCATGATCTTGCCCGAACGCGTCTTGGGCAGGGCCGGCGTGAAGTGAATCAGATCGGGCGAGGCGATCGGCCCGATGTCGCGCCGGACCCGCGCGCGCAACTCCATCTCCAGCTCGGGTGATCCCTCCACGCCGGCGTTCAGCGTCACATAGCAATAAATGCCCTGGCCCTTGATGTCGTGCGGGTAGCCGACCACCGCGGCTTCCGCGACCAAGGGATGCGCCACCAGCGCGCTTTCGATCTCCGCCGTGCCGAGCCGGTGGCCCGATACGTTCAACACATCGTCCACCCGGCCGGTGATCCAATAATAGCCGTCCGCGTCGCGGCGGCAGCCGTCGCCGGTGAAGTAGCGGTTCCGGTAGGTGGAGAAATAGGTCTGCACGAAACGCTCATGGTCGCCATAAACGCTGCGCATCTGGCCGGGCCAGCTGCCAGCAATGACGAGATTGCCGGAGGCCGCGCCTGAGAGTGGCTCACCCTCGCCATCCACGAGCTCCGGCATGATCCCGAAGAAGGGCCGCCCGGCGCTGCCGGGCTTCATGGAATGCGCGCCGGGCAGGGTGGTGATCATGATCCCGCCCGTCTCGGTCTGCCACCAGGTGTCGACGATCGGTACGCGGCTGTCGCCGACCACGCGCCAATACCACAGCCACGCCTCCGGATTGATCGGCTCGCCCACCGTGCCGAGCAGGCGCAGCGATGAGCGGTCGTGACGCGTCACCCAATCGTCGCCTTCGCGCATCAACGCCCGGATCGCGGTCGGCGCGGTGTAGAGGATCGACACCTTG
>JBBSLM010000649.1:0-1152 GCA_038255245.1 Sphingomonadales bacterium | reverse complement strand
TACAAGGGACTGCCCTTCCTGGTCGCGCGCCTCAGCGCCAGCACGATGCGCCGGCGCTGAGCGCGCGCTTCCTATTCTTCGCTGCGGACGAGCACTGCTTCGCCGATCAGCAGGAACAGGAAGAACGGGCCCCATGCCGCCATGAACGGCGGGTAGGCGCCGAAATTGCCCATCGCGAGCGCGAAATTGTCGGCGATGAAGTAAGAAAAGCCGAGCCCCATACCGACCACGGCGCGCAGGAAGAGCTGGCCCGAGCGGGCGAGGCCGAAGGCGGCGATCGCGGCGAGCAGGGGCATTAGCGTGCTCGACAGCGGCCCGGAAATCTTGTGCCACCAGGAGGATTCCGCCGAGCGAACCGGCCGGCCGGCGGCTTCCAGTTCGTCGATCGAGCGGCGCAGCTGCCAGAAATCCTGCTCGTCCGGATCGACGGCCGCGAGCGTGAACTGGATCGGATCGACCTCGGACGCGATCGCCAGGCTGGGCGCGGTAGCCAGATTGTTGGTCTCGACATCGAAGCGCTTGGTGTCGGTTAGCTCCCAGCCCGGATTGGCGAAGCGGCCGCTTTGCGCTTCGAGGATGCCGGTCAGCGTACCGCCGGTGCGGTCGTAAATCGTGACGCCCTCAAGCCGGGTGTCGTTGCCCGTGCCGATCACTTGCCGGGCGTGGATCAGATCGTCGCCGACGCGCACCCAGATGTTGGTCTGCACATTGCTGTCAGCCGGCACTTCGGCATATTTGACGTCCGCCCAGGCATTGAGCGTTGCGGTGGCGCGGGTGACGATCCGCTCGTTGAAGACGAAATGCGCCGCCGCCACGACCAGGCTGGCGAGGATCAGGGGCGCGATGATCTGATGGGCGGAAATGCCCGCCGCCTTCATCGAAATGATCTCGCTATGCTGATTCATCGAGGCGAAGGTTATCAGCGTGCCGAGCAGCAAAGCGAAGGGCAGGAATTGCTGGATCAGCTGCGGCACGCGCAAGGATACATAGACCCACAGATCGCCTTGATCGTTGTTCGGCTGGGCCAGGATGCGGCCGGAATTGCCAAGCAGGTCGAGCATCGCGAGGATCACCACCAGGCCGATCAGCACGGCGAAGCTCGTCTTCAGGAAGCTCCACGCCAGATACCAGGCGATGCGCCGCGAGGGCAGG
>JBBSLM010000648.1:0-1161 GCA_038255245.1 Sphingomonadales bacterium | reverse complement strand
GGAAGAGGGCGGCTCCGGCGGCGCGGCGGAAGAACCGCCGATCGCGGCCCTGCTCGCCACCGCCGATGCGACGCGCGGCGAAGCGGCCTTCCGCAAATGCTCGACCTGCCACACCATTGCTGACGGCGGTGCCAACGGCATCGGCCCGAATCTCTATCGCACGATGGGCTCACCCCTCGGCCATATTCCCAGCTTCGCTTATTCGGATGCGCTGAAGAGCATCGGCGGCAATTGGGGCTGGGAGAATATGAACGACTGGCTGCGCAATCCGCGCGCTTTCGCCAACGGCACCAAGATGACCTTCGCGGGGATCAGCAGCCCGCAGGAGCGGGCCGATTTGATCCTCTATATGAATGCGCAGGGCTCCAACCTGCCGCTGCCCGCGGCGCCGGCGGCGGATGCTCCGGCAGCCGATGGCGCTCCGCCGGCCGAGGGCACGAGCGCGAACGCCAGCGGCAACGCCGCCGCGCCGGCCACGGCTGGCAATTCAGCCGCGGGTGACGGCCTGAAGGGTGGCGGCGACGCCGAGCCGAACTCCGTCAATCCGGGCGGCCGCTAAGCCGAGAGAGATACTCTCCCCTCCATGAAAGGGAGGGGCAGGGGTGGGTTTTAGCGGCTGGCGAGGCTCGATGCCTCGTCAGCTGCTTCGCTTTTAGGTGCACGTTGAAAGTCTTCAGGCGCGCAAACGCGCGCACCCACCCCCAGCCCCTCCCTGCAAGCAGGGAGGGGAGCCTAGCCCCCTAGCTCCCGTCGGTGCCGTCGCCGCGATCCGGCGCGGAGCGGTCGGCGACCATCGAGCTAGCGCTCCGCCAGTCCGGATTCTCGTCGGCATAATAGTCGCAGACATGGACCCAGGCTTCCTCGGCCGTCTCGCAATAGGTGATCAGGTCCAAATCCTTGGCGGAAATCACGCCTTCCTCGACCAAAGCCTCGAAATTCACGACCCGGTCCCAGAATTCGCGGCCGAAGAAGATGATCGGGATCGGCTTCACCTTGCCGGTCTGGATCAGGGTCAGCAGCTCGAACGCCTCGTCGAACGTGCCGAAGCCGCCCGGGAACACCGCCACCGCGCGCGCGCGCAGCAGGAAGTGCATCTTCCGCAATGCGAAATAGTGGAACTGGAAGCTGAGGTGCGGCGTCACATAATCGTTCGGCGCCTGC
>JBBSLM010000647.1:0-1167 GCA_038255245.1 Sphingomonadales bacterium | reverse complement strand
GACCCGCGCGGCCACTGCGTCCGGATCGGCGGCGAGCCATCTGGCCGCCGCTTCCACGAACGCGTCCACGGTCCCGCTCTTGCGCGCCAGATGGGTCCGCAATTTCAGCGCTTCGGGATGGCCGGGCGCGAGCTGTTCGAAGGTGTCGAGCGCCTCCGCGGCCCTGTCATATCGCCCAATCTCATAGGCCGCCCCGGCAAGGCGCAGGGCCAGGCCGGCATGACCGGCATTGATCGCCAGGGCCTTTTCGAGCGCGGCCACCGCCCCTGCGAAGTCGCCCTGTTTGCCGCACAAATCGCCCACCCGGGCCCAGGGCTCGAATTGCTCCGGCGCGATGCCGGCCGTGGCTTGCGCGCCACTGATCGCGGCGGCGCTATTTCCTTCGATCTCGCGCAGGAGAGACAGGTTGAGCAGATATCGCCAGTTGCGCGGTTCGGCCGCAACCGCTTCCTCGATCAACGGTCGCGCCTTTTGCACGTCGCCGCCCTCGGCCATGCAGACGCCGATCAGGCTCCGGGCACCCCGATGCGACGGATCGACCGCCAATATCCCCCGGCAGATCGCGACCACCCGTTCGTCATTGCCCGTCCGGCGCGCGGCATAGGCTTCGTCCAGCCTTGGGTCGTTCATCTGGTCTGGCTTTTTCTGCTCGAAAAGGTGTGGATGAGGGCTGATTAGCGGCTTTTGGCTGGCGGGGCGAGCAGCGCGACAGATCATCGGCCATTCGTTTCCGGCCGCGCCGCCGCCCGTTCATTGACTTTTTACCATTGACCGGCCATGTTGCACCGCAGCGAGGCGCTACGCAGCGTGATCGCCCCGGACTTGATCCGGGGCCGGCTCCGCCTCGGTTCTTTTTGAGAGCTTCCCTTTTCACGCGGGTCGTTCAGACACCCGCCGCTTTACGTCCGCCCAGGAAGGGCTGGGGCGTAAGGCCGCTCATTTGTGAGTTCAATCAATGTCCTTTGCCGATCTCGGGCTCTCGCAGCCCGTTCTCCAGGCGCTTGCCTTCAAATCCTACGACACCCCCACCCCGATCCAGCTGCAGGCGATCCCGACCTTGTTGAAGGGCCGCGATCTGCTGGGCATCGCGCAGACCGGCACCGGCAAGACCGCCGCCTTCATGCTGCCGTCGATCGACCGCCTGGTCGCCTCGAAGCGCCCGCTGCG
>JBBSLM010000646.1:0-1169 GCA_038255245.1 Sphingomonadales bacterium | reverse complement strand
CGCGACAGCCGCCGCGTTCCGCCGCTCTTCCTCGTCGCCTTCCAGCGCCGAGCGGACGATGCCGTAGGGGACGAGATAATCAGTGTTGCGGCTGTTGTGCAGGCCGATCCCGTTCGGCGCGGCGGCCGGATATTCGGCCATATAGGCCAGCGCGCTGGCGATGCTGCGGCGGAAATCCGCGTCGCCGGTCGCGTCGACCAGGTCCCACAGGCAGTCGATCGTGACCGCGAGATAGCCGACGTCCGGCCCGTCATATTCCCAATACCAGCCCTCGTCGTGCTGCAGCGCGAGTGTCTTGGCCTTCTGCGCCTCGAAGGCGCGCGGATCGGCTTCTTCGGGCAGGACCTTGTCGACCCAGGCCAAGGCCGCGAGGCCGGCGACCTGCTGGTTGGCCGCCTTGTCCTCGAACCGGGTCCGCAATTGCCGCGCGGCGATGCGCAGCCCCGCGCGCACATCCTCGATGGGCACCGCGCCGTCATGGGCGAGCTTCGCCACCGCCAGGGTCGCGAAGGCGAGCGGCGGATAGCCTTGCTCCCAGGGATAATATTCCTCGAACGCATAATGCTTCTGCGCGCGCACATTCCAGAAGCGCGCGCTGGCCGCGGCGATGGCGTCGAGCGCTCGCGCGTCCGCCTGCCACTCGGGAAGTTTCGCCGCCTGGTGCAGTGCGTAACCGGCCTGCTGCAGGATGATCGAGGAGAAATCGCGGATCTTGTAATGCCACCAGTTTCGGTCGGCGCAGCCGTAGAGCGGCGAGGTGGGGTCGCGGCAAATCTGCGTCAGGATGCGCGGCAGCCAGCGGCGCGCGACGGCCAACAGCGGCGCGTGAAGATCGACGGGATCGCTCACTTTTCCTCGACGATCATGCGGAAGTCCGCGAGGCCCTTGCGCTTGGTCGGCTTGCTCGCATTCTTCCAGCTGAGGCGCAATTTGTTGAACACCGGGCCAATCATTCGTTCCGGGATCAGCCGCAGCACGAACCGCGCCGGCCAGGTGCTGCCGATGGTGAACAAGGTCGAGACGACCAGTTCGGCCACTTTCCGCGTAAAGGGGATCTTCTCCGGCCGCATGCCATAATCCGGCGCGGCGAGCAGCAACTGCCGCCGCCAGACGTTGCGGATGTAGCCGCCGCGCTTCTTGAAATCGATCATGTGGCCGTGCATTTCGGT
>JBBSLM010000645.1:0-1171 GCA_038255245.1 Sphingomonadales bacterium | reverse complement strand
CGGCTCAGGGAGCATGTCCCGGCCGTTCCCTTCTATGTGCTGGTGTTGGGCCTGCTGCTGATCCCGATCCGCATCCTGTTCCACGACGAAAGCGGCGTCGCCTCCGCCGCGGCGGGGATGATCCTGCTGTTCGGCCTGGTCGGCCTGATCATCGCGGTCGAGTGGAAGAGCGGGCTTTGGGCCGCGCTCTCGGCGGTCGGCTTCGCAGCGCCCGCTTTGGCATTGCGCTGGAGCTATCCGGGATTGTTCACCGACACGTACTGGGGGCTATTGCTCGGCCTGCTGGCGATCGGCCCAATCGCTCTGGTCTTCATTCGCCGCCGCCAGACCCGCGACGGGCTCGCGCTCGACTTCCTGGCTTTGCTGCCCGCGCTGACCGCGGCCATCCTGCTCGCCTTCGCGGCCCTCGATCTGGTGCGGGAAGATGCTTTGTCCATCGTCTGGCTGGTGCTGGCGGTGCTGATGGTCGGCGCCGGCATGGCGCTGCACAATCTGGCCTTCCGCTTCGCCGGGCTGGCCTTCCTCACCGTCACCGTGATCAAGATGTTCGTGATCGACGCGTTCGACCGCGAAGGGATCGTGCAGATCCTCTCCTTCGCCAGCGGCGGCGCGGCGCTGATCGTGCTGGGCTGGCTCTACGGCAAATTGTTGCGCGGCGAGCATAAGGGGGACGAGAAGGAGAAGTTGGTCGGAGCGACAGGATTCGAACCTGCGACCCCCACACCCCCAGTGTGATGCGCTACCAGGCTGCGCTACGCTCCGACCGAAGCGGCGCATCTAAGCCCGCCTTGGGGGGAAGGCAAGGCGAGCGCTTGACTTGGCAGGTCCCGAAACAATAGTTGCATATTGCAACTAGATGGAGCCCCGTTCATGGCCAACGACATCCAATTCGGCCTCGCGCCGCGCGACAGGTTCGAGACGTTGAGCGGGATCGAATTGCTCCGCGCCATGGTTCGCCAGGAGCTTCCCGCGCCACCCATCTCGCAAGCGATGGGCATTTTGCTGACCGAGATCGAGCCCGGACGGGCGATGTTCGAAGGCCGGCCGGGGCCGCATCTGTTCAACCCGCTCGGCGGCATTCACGGCGGCTTCGCGCTCACCCTGATCGACAGCGCCGCGGGCTGCGCGGTGCATAGCGAGCTCGACGCGGGCGTCGGCTATACGACGGTCG
>JBBSLM010000644.1:0-1173 GCA_038255245.1 Sphingomonadales bacterium | reverse complement strand
GCTCGGCGACGCCGCCGCCTTCCTGCAGGACGGGATGGACGTGGTGATGGAGCTGCATGACGAGGAAGCGATCAGTGTGCAGCTGCCCGACACGATCGAGGCGGTGATCGTCGAGGCGGATGCGGTGGTGAAGGGGCAGACAGCCTCGTCATCGTACAAGCCCGCAATGCTGGAAAATGGCGTGCGCGTGATGGTGCCGCCGCATATCGGCGCGGGCACGAAGATCGTCGTCGACGTCTACGAGCAGACCTACGTCAAGCGCGCGGACTGACAAGAACGACCGTTCGTGTCGAGCGAAGTCGAGACACGTAAGCCGCGGTCAGTGTTTCTCGACTTCGCTCGAAACGGACGGATTTCCACTTGGTAGCCCATTCAGGCCTGATCACCGTCATGCAGCGCGCCGCGCGCAAGGCGGCGCCGAAGATCCGGCGCGACTTCGGTGAAGTCGAGCAGCTGCAGGTCAGCCGCAAGGGGCCGGCGGACTTCGTGTCGAACGCCGACCGGCAGGCCGAGCGCACGATCGTGGAGGAATTGCAGCATGGCCGCCCCGGTTGGGGTCTGCTGCTGGAAGAAGGCGGCGCGATCGAGGGCGATCCGACCAAGCCGCGCTGGATCGTCGATCCGATCGACGGCACCAGCAACTTCCTCCACGGCATTCCGCATTTCGCCATTTCGATCGCGGTGCAGGAGCCCAAGCCCGGCGGGCAGGGCTGGGGCGAGATCAGCCAGGGGCTGGTCTATCAGCCGCTGACCGACGAGAGTTTCTGGGCCGAAAAGGGCAGGGGCGCCTGGTTGCAGGACCGGCGACTGCGCGTTTCGTCGCGCCGCGAGCTCAGTGACACGCTGATCGCGACCGGCATTCCCTACAAGGGCCATGGCGATTCAGAACGCTTCAAGCGCGCACTCGCGGCCGTCGCGCCCGAAGTCGCCGGCATCCGTCGCTTCGGCTCGGCATCGCTCGATCTCGCCTGGGTCGCGGCCGGGCGCTATGACGGCTTCTGGGAAGAGGATCTGCAGATCTGGGATATCGCGGCCGGCATCCTGCTGGTGCGCGAAGCGGGCGGCTACGTCACCGACTTCCGCGGTGCCGACCGGGCGCTGGACAGCGGCCAGGTGCTCGCCGGCACCGACCAGATCCATTCCAAGCTGCACAAATTGGTCGCGACCGCGCTG
>JBBSLM010000643.1:0-1173 GCA_038255245.1 Sphingomonadales bacterium | reverse complement strand
GCCGTCCGAGACGATCGGATAGCCATAATTCGCGCCGCGCTCGATGCGGTTGAACTCGTCGCCGCCGCGCGGGCCCATTTCGTTGCTCCACAGCCGCCCATCCGGCGCGAAGGCGAGGCCGAGCGCATTGCGGTTGCCCATCGTCCAGGCCTGCGCGCCGGCGCCGCCGCGCGCTGCCCAGGGATTGTCGGCGGGCACCGAGCCATCGTCGTTCAGGCGAACGATGCGGCCGAGATTGCCGTTCGGGTCCTGCGCCGGATCGAAATTCTGGCGGTCGCCGGATGAGATGAAGAGCTTGCCGTCGGGGCCAAAGGCGATGCGATGCGAGAAATGCCCACCCTCGGAGTGACCCTCGCTCTGCCGCCAGACCGGTGAAACATTTTCCAGCGAGGCCGCGCTCTGGTCCGCGTTGACCACCAGCCGCGCCCGGCCGACGACCGCGAGCCGGCCGCCTTCGCCCTCTACGACCCAGCTGAGGTAGACGAGGCCATTGCTCGCGAAATTCGGGTGGAGCACGACGTCGCCGAGCCCGCCCTGGCCGCCTGCCGATACGGCCGGGACGCCGGCGACTTCGACGATGCGATTGTCGGACACCCGCCACAGCTTCAGCTTGCCGCCCTTCTCGGTGATCAAGGCGTGGCCGCCATCCGGCAGGAAGGTCATCGCCCAGGGCTGGTCGAAGTCGGCAATCTCCTGAACCGTGAACGGCCGCGCATCGCCTTGTACGGCGGCCGGGGCGCTGGCCCCCGCACAAGCGGCGAGGGCGAATGCGGGGAAGATGGCGTGAGTGAAACGCATGGTGAACTCCGGGCAGGATGGGGGCGGGGTCAGCCGCCGGTCAGCAGATAGACGTCATAACTCTCGTCGGTAATGGCGGGTTCAAATCGCGCCAGCAATCGGGTTGCGCCGAGGAAGTGCCGCTCCTGATCCGGGTCGGAATAGAAGAAGCCGAGATAGCCTTCGGCATAGCGGCGCGGCGGGGCGGTGCCGTCGATCTGGTATTTGAGCAGGATGACGATTGGCTTGCCGGTCTCGACGGCGATCCGCCGCGCGTCGGTCAGGATATCGTCGAGGCTCTGGTCCAGCCGCGCGTCGTTGGTGAAGCGCACGACATAGCCAAATCTTTGCTCGCGCAGCAGCCAGACGGGGTTGCCGGCATAATAAGGGAGCGGT
>JBBSLM010000642.1:0-1174 GCA_038255245.1 Sphingomonadales bacterium | reverse complement strand
TTGTTCGGCTGGGCCAGGATGCGGCCGGAATTGCCAAGCAGGTCGAGCATCGCGAGGATCACCACCAGGCCGATCAGCACGGCGAAGCTCGTCTTCAGGAAGCTCCACGCCAGATACCAGGCGATGCGCCGCGAGGGCAGGAAGTTGAGGCTGATCATGTGCGGTGGGTCATTCTGCCGGCGTGGTCGCCGCGAGGATACGCTTGTTCTTGCGCCGCTCCGTGCCCGTCAGCTTGGATATCGTCTTGGCGAGTTTCGAGAATGCCCGCTCCAGCGCGCCGATCGGCTGTCCGCCCGGCTTTTGCGCCAGCGTCCAATACATCCACATGATCACCGCGATCACGATCACGAACGGCACCCAGATGGTGAGCCAGGGGCTCCCGATCCCGATCGCGCTGGTCCGCTCGCCATATTGGAAGAGCTTGTGGACGGCGACGACGAAGACGACCCCGACGAACATGCCGAGGCCCGAGGTGCTGCGCTTCGGCGGCACCGCCAGCGCGACCGCCAGGAAGGGCAGGAAGAACATGATCAGCACTTCGGCCAGGCGGTAGTGGAAATTGGCCCCGGTCTTGATGCGCGTCTCGTCGGGCGTCGCCGTGTCGGCATTGACCTTGAACAGTTCGACGAAGTTCAATTCCTCCTCGCTGACGCCCCGGTCGCGAAAGGCCTCCACCGCCGGCAAATTCACCGGCAGATCGTGGGTCGCGAAGCTCAGCACGCGGGGGACTGCGATATCGCGCTCCTCGTGCACCAGCCGGCCGTTGATCAGGCGCAGCAGGATGACGTCGGGATCGTCGGTGCGCAGGAACTGGCCCTCGTCCGCGGTGGCGGTGACCTTTAGCCCGGCACTGGTCTCGACGCGCAGGAACACGCCGCGCAGCTTGCGGCCGCCATTTTCGCTGTCCTCGACACGCAGCGTCAAATCGTCGCCGAGCTGGGTGAATTCGCCCACCTGGATCGATGCGCCCAGGGCGCCCGAGCGCAGTTCGAACTCCAGCCTTTGGTATTCATATTCGGCGCTGGGCTGGATGAAGCCGACGATGGTGAAGTTGAGCGCCATCAACCCCGCCATGAACACGAACGGCACCCGCAGCAGCCGGCCGTAGCCGAGCCCGACCGACCGCATCGCGTCGAGCTCCGAGGATAAAGCGAGGTTCCGGAAGGCCAGAAGG
>JBBSLM010000641.1:0-1176 GCA_038255245.1 Sphingomonadales bacterium | reverse complement strand
CGCACGCGCCTGCAGATCGAGCGCGCGGCGATCGACCTCCGGCAACACTCGCGCCTGGGCGAGCAGCATGCTCAACAGAATAGACATGGCTATATCCCCACCAACTTCTTGCGAGCGGGGTAAAGCGAAATGGTTAACGAGTGGTAAATTCCGATCGGACTGAGGTTTGCATGCTCTCCGCGCAACGGGCAGAGATCGAGGCGATGAACGATCACCAACTCGCTGCCTGGCTCGCGGAGCGGGCCGGGGCTTTGCTCGGTCCGCTGCGGGACGGCATGCTCGATCCAGTGCCGCTCGGGCATGTCGCGGACCGCACCGCCAACGCCTTCCTGCTCAGCGCGCTTGCCATGCTGCGACCCGACGATGCGATCCTGTCAGAGGAAAGCCCCGATGATCTGGCCCGCCTGCAGGAACGGCGCGTATGGATCATCGACCCGCTCGACGGCACGCGCGAATATTCATCCGGGCGGACGGATTGGGCGGTGCATGTCGCGCTGAGCATCGATGGCGTGCCGGTGGCGGGTGCGGTGGCGCAGCCCGATCTTGGGCGCACTGCCGTGACGGGTGACCCGCTGCCGGCTCCTCGAACGACGCGTCCCCCAATCGTCATCGTCAGCCGCTCCCGGCCATCCAGGCGTGCGGGGCCCCTGGCGGAAGCGCTGGGCGGCGAACTGCACGAATTGGGCTCGGCCGGCGCAAAGGCCATGGCGGTCATTGCCGGCGAGGCCGACCTCTATTTCCACGAAGGCGGTCAGCATGAATGGGACAATTGCGCGCCGGTCGCGGTGGCCCATGCGGCGGGTCTGGCGGCCTGCCGGATCGATGGCTCACAGATCCGCTATAACCAGCCCGACGTCAGCGTGCCCGACTTGCTGATCGGCGCCCCGGACCTGGTCGCGAGAGCGGTCGAATTGCTCCGGACGCTTCAGGCCAGATAGGCGCGCAATTTCGTCCAGACCTCCGCCTTGCTCGCAAAGGACAGGGTGTAAGCGGGACTACTAGACGGCAAATCGATCAGCACCGCGTCGCCCGCCACGATCTGGCGACGGCCGATCCTGGCGGCGGTCCCGCCATTGAATGCGATCGCGCGAAGCTGCGGCAAGGTCGCGGCGAGCGCAGAGATGTCGCTCGCTGAGTGCAGCCTGATATCGGCGTCGAGGCTGCCCGGCCGATTGG
>JBBSLM010000640.1:0-1177 GCA_038255245.1 Sphingomonadales bacterium | reverse complement strand
CCCGCACGATTTTCTGCTCGATCATATCGAGGGCTTCGCGCTCGACGCGGCGGACTGGCGGCCGCAATCGGAGGCCGAACTGATCCGCTATTGCTATCATGTCGCCGGCGCGGTCGGCTGCATGATGGCGGTGGTGATGGGCGTCGACCCCGAGGATCGCGAGACGCTGAGTGGTGCCTCGGCGCTCGGCATCGCCTTTCAGCTTTCGAACATCGCCCGGGACATTGCCGACGATGCGGCGGCGGGGCGCTGTTACCTGCCCGCGGACTGGCTGGCCGAGGCGGGTTTGCGCGAAGGCGATCTGCTGGCTCCGGAGCATCGCGACGCCCTGGTCGGGATGGTGAAGCGGATGACCGATCTGTCCGCCGGCTTTGAGGCCGAGGCGCGGGCACAGGTGCATGCCCTGCCGTTCCGGGCACGCTGGGCGGTGCTGGCGGCGGCGCGCATCTATGGCAAGATCGGACGCAAGGTCGCGGCGCTCGGACCCGATGCCTGGGACGAAAGGGTGGTTGTCCGCCGCCGCCGGAAGCTGGCTTATCTGTTCGTGAGCTTGTGGGAGACGCTGCGCGCCCGCAAAGGGGAGCATGGCCCATTTCGCGATCATCGCCCCACCGCTGAAGGGGCATTACCGGCCGCTCTCCTTCCTCGCCGAGGCGCTGATCGCGCGCGGGCATAAGGCCACCTTCGTCCATCATTCCGATGCCGCTTCCTTGGTCGAGGCGGAGGGCGCCAGGTTCGAGGCGATCGGGGCGAGTGAGCCGCCGGTGGCGGGCTGGACGCGGCCGATGGCGAAAATCCGGGGATTGTCTGGGCTGGGCGGGACCTTTGGCGGCATGGTCCGCTTCACCGACATGTTCTGCCGCGAGGGCCCCGAGGTACTGCGGCGGATCGGCGCCGATGCGGTGCTGGCCGACCAGATGGAGGCGGGCGGTGCGCTGGTGGCCGAACATCTCGGCCTGCCCTTTGCGAGCATCGCGGTGACGCTGCCGATCAATCGCGAACTGGGCGTGCCGCCGCCTTATGTCGGCTGGGGCCATCTGGCGGGCGAGAAGGGGCGAAAGCGCAATGCCGGCGGCTGGCGGGTGACCGACCTGCTGCTGCGCAAGGTCGGCAAGGCGATCGCGCGCAATGCCGCGCGGCTGGGCCTGCCGGAGCGGCACCGGCTGGAGTATTGCCT
>JBBSLM010000639.1:0-1177 GCA_038255245.1 Sphingomonadales bacterium | reverse complement strand
CGGCAGCTCCAGCGACTATTATTACAATCTCGCCCGCGGCATCTGCCACCGCAGCGTGAAGCCGAACCGCGAGCGCAAATCGCTCGGCGCGGAGGACACTTTCTTCACCGACCTGACCGATCCCGCCGCGATGGCGGCGGAACTGGCGCGGATCGCCGACACGATCTGGGGCCGGATCGGCGAGCGGCCGATCGCGGGACGGACGGTGGTGCTGAAGATGAAATATCGCGACTTCCGCATCGTCACCCGCTCCTTCTCCCGTCCACAGCCGGTGCGCGGCCGCGACGAATTTCTGGAGATCGGACTGAAGCTTTTGGAGCGGCTGGTGCCGGTGGAAAAGCCGGTGCGGCTGCTGGGGCTGACCCTGTCGAGCCTGTGCGAAGGGGAGCAGGAGATGAAGGCAGAGCCGGCCCTATTGCTCTAGCCGCGCCCGCATCAGCCCGCGCAACGCGTTACCGATCAGGAAACCGTCGGCCAGATCCTCGACTCGCAAATCCGCCTCGACGGCCCGCCCCTCCGCAAGGAGAGTCTCGCGCAGCACGCCCGGCAGCAGGCCGCGCGACGACGGCGGGGTCAGCAGCCGCCCGTCCCGCTCGACGAACAGATTGGTATAGCTGCCTTCAGTCAGGAAGCCGTCAAGGTCGGTGAACACCATTTCAAACGCCCCGCCCGCCAGTCGCGCGTGGTCGTAGAAAGCGCGGTCGCTCGTCTTGTGCCGAAGCCGGAAGTCATGCGGGGAGACGGGCAGCGGCGTCACCGCCACCGCGACCGGCTCACCCGGCGCTTCGGGCAAAGGCGTCACCTCCACCGCGATCGCGCCGCCCCGGGAAAGCAGAAGCCTTACTTTGCCCCCACCGAAGCCAAAGGTGGCCGCTTGCAATTCGTTGCGCGCCTCGTGCCGGTCGAAGCGGAAGCCGAGCCCGTCGGCGCTCGCCTTCAGCCGGTCGAGATGGCGCTCAAGCTCGACCACGCCGTCCTGCGGGTCGTGCCGCATCGTCTCGATCAGGTCGAAGCGCCGCCGGGTCGCGGTGAAGGCGCCCTTGGCCAGGCATTCGCGCCACTCGTCCGGCGCCTTGCTGTCGGCGACGATGCCGGAGCCAAGGCCCAGCCGCGCGCTTCGCTCGCCCGCCCGCATCACCATTGTGCGGATCGCCACATTGAAGGCGGCATCGCCACT
>JBBSLM010000638.1:0-1181 GCA_038255245.1 Sphingomonadales bacterium | reverse complement strand
GCTGGAGCCGACCAAGCGCTTCTACGAGGCCGCCTTCGATTGGTCGCTTGCGCGCTTCGGCCCCAGCTATGCGGCCACGACGACGGGAGACGTCGATCTGGGCCTGCAGGGGGACGCTTCGGAAGCGCCGGCCGCGCCCCTGCCGGTGATCGAGGTGACCGACCTGGACAACTGGCCGGGGCGGATCGAGGCGGCTGGCGGCCGGATCGCACGACCGATCTTCGCTTTTCCGGGGGGCCGTCGCTTTCATTTCACCGACCCGGCGGGCAACGAACTCGCAATCGTCGAACCGACCTGACGCCTCAGATCACCGCGCGGCGATTGAGATCGTGGCCCAGCGCGACGATCATCACGCCCAGGATCGAATAGAGCGTGCCGCCATTTTCGTGGCCGACCATCAGCGAGCCGGCCATCACGCCGAGCCCCAACCCGCCGACCGCGCTGGGGAGCATGTAGCCGTGGCGCACGATGCCACGGCCGAAGCCGAACACGCCAAGGAACAAGGCGATGGTCATGCCGACTTCGTGGAAGATCGGATCCAGCAGGAAACTGCCGCCCGCCGCGAGGAAAGTGACGAACACCGCGCTGGCGATGCAATGGATGAGGCACAGGCCGGACAGGCCAATGGCCAGCCGGTCGATCCTTTCCTCATTGCTGCCGCGGGCGAACATCAGCGCCTCGAATCCCTCTGTTGTGCGGATGAGATAGCATCGCATCGCCCCCGTGACAATATAACATTGGAAAAATTGCGCGCCGGGCCGGATTGGCATCGTCGCACCCCGGGGGCATAGGGCGGCACGATGACCGACGCTGCCCTGCCCCCCGTCTTGCGCCCGCGCGCCATCGCCAATTGGCTGATGGCGGTCGCGGCGCTCGTCTTCGTGATGATCGTGGTCGGCGGCATCACGCGGCTGACCGAATCGGGACTTTCGATCACCCGCTGGGACCCGCTGAGCGGCGCGATCCCGCCGCTGAACGAGGCGGACTGGCAGGCGGCGTTCGACCTGTATCGCGACAGCCCGCAATATCAGCAGGTGAACCGCGGCATGACGCTGGACGATTTCAAGTTCATCTATTTCTGGGAATTCATCCACCGCCAGCTCGGCCGGGTGATCGGCCTGGCGTTCGCGGTCCCGTTGATCTGGTTCGCGGTGAAGAAGGCGATTCCGAAAGGCTATGGC
>JBBSLM010000637.1:0-1183 GCA_038255245.1 Sphingomonadales bacterium | reverse complement strand
TAGATGACGCCCTCGGGCAAGGCGAAGCGGTCGCGATACGCCCGCAGCGGATCGGCCGCATCCGCCGCCCGCGCCTGATCCAGCGTCAGCGCCATCAGCGCAAAGCCGCTTCGATTTCCTCGACCGCGACGGCCCAGGCGGGGGTTTCGGGCGCGACCAGTTCGATATGGCCGGTGCGCTCGATCAGCCGGACCCGCACGTCGCGGTCGCCCAGCGCGGCCATCTTCGCGCGATAATCCTCGGCGAAATGGGTGGGGATGATGCGGTCCTGGGTGCCGTTGATCAGCACCTGGCGGATGCCGAGCGGGCCCATGCGCGGGACGGAGGTGTCGGCGAACGGATCCGTGCGGCCGGGCTGGCCCTGGCCGACCAACTGCCCGATCACTTCGGTGCCGCAGCCGCTGCCGGGCGGCCGGGCGGCGAGTTCCAGATCGGGCAAACCGCCAAGGCTGATCACGGCACGGAATTCGGGCGGTGGGATCATGCGGACGTGCGGCAGTGGCTGCCAACGCGCGCGCTTCGCGCCATACCAGAGCGCGAGATGACCGCCGGCGGAATGGCCTACCGCGACCACGCGGTTCACGTCGAGATTGTGCTGGTAGGCCTGGATCGTCAGCTGGTGGATCGCCGCCCACGTGTCGTCGAAGACGTGCGGATAGCCGTTTCCATTCTCGATCACGCGATAATCGATGTTCCACACCGCGATGCCGCGCCGACGCAGGTCGCCGGAAATGTGGTTCATGAGAGTGCGGTCCCACGGCGCGCTCCAGCAGCCGCCGTGGATCATCACCGCGACGGGATGCGGGCCGGGGCCGGTGGGGAGGTAGAGATCGACGACCTGCCGCTCATGCTCGCCATAGCGGATGGTCCGGTCGGGCTGCGGCCGATCGCGGGCGAGGAACTGGTCCCAAGTCAACAAAGGCGTCAGCAAAGCGGCCTGCCCGGCGGGCGGCGGCGGAGTCGGCGACGGCGTGCTCATCGAGCAGGCGGCTAGAGCCGCGAGCGGGAGCAAGGCAAGGAAATTGGTTTTTTTCAAAATCTGTCGTCCCGGCGGAGGCCGCACCGGCTTAGCGCTGTTTGCGGGAGCGCAGAAGCGGCATTCGCGGCCGTCCGCCGGGACGATGGCGGGACTTACAAGGGGGAGCGGTCCCGCCAGGGAGCCTGCCACTGGCGCCGGTTCAGC
>JBBSLM010000636.1:0-1189 GCA_038255245.1 Sphingomonadales bacterium | reverse complement strand
TTCCCAATGCCTTGTCGCCGGCGACAGCACAGGCGATCGAACGGGCGGAGAGTCCGGGGCAGGGGCTCGCCCTCCTGCTGGTCGCGCCAGAGTTCCTGAGGAGATGAGCATGTTCACACGCCGCGCCTTCCTCGGGACAGCCGCCGCGACGCTCGCGACCGCCGGCGCCCCGCGCATCGCCTTCGCCCAGGCGTCAGGCGAACGCCGGTTCATCTTCATCATCCAGCGCGGCGCGGCGGATGGCCTGGGCACCCTGGCCCCGACCGCCGACCCCGCCTTCGCGGGCCTGCGCGGGGCGCTCGCCGAGGATTTCGCCAGCGGCGCCCGGGTCGGCGAGTTTACGCTCCACCCGAATCTGGCCGAGACGGCGCGGCTGTTCGCGAGCCGGGAGGCCCTGCTCGTCCACGCCATTGCCTCGCCCTACCGCGAGCGGTCGCATTTCGACGGGCAGAACGTGCTCGAGACCGGCGGCAATGCCGCTTACGTGATCCGCGACGGCTGGCTGAACCGGCTGCTCGGCCTGCTGCCGCCGCGCGAGGCGAAGGCGCTGGCCGTGTCGGCGACCGTGCCGATGGTGCTGCGCGGGACGCGCGAGGTTTCGTCCTATGCGCCGTCCGCGCTGCCCGACGCATCGGACGATCTGCTCGCCCGAGTCGCCACCCTGTACGAGGGTGACGGGCAGCTGCACGGATTGTGGAACCAGGCGATGGAGACCCGGCAAATGGCGGGCGACATGGCCGGCGGCAATACCCGCAATGCGGCGGCGATGGCCGAGGTGGCGGCGCGCCTGCTGGGGCCGGAGGGCGCGCGGATCGCGGTGGTCGAGACCGGCGGCTGGGACACGCACGCCAACCAGCGTGGCCGGCTGGGCGCGGGCTTGCGGCAGCTGGACAATGCGATCGCGGCGCTGAAGACCGGGCTGGGCGCGACCTGGGGACAGACACTCGTCGTCGTCGCGACCGAATTCGGGCGGACCGCGGCGCCCAATGGCACCGGCGGCACGGACCACGGCACCGGTGCGGTCGCGATGCTGCTGGGCGGGGCGGTTGCCGGCGGACGGGTGATCGCGGACTGGCCGGGACTGGGCCGCGCGCAGCTGCATGAAGGGCGAGACCTCAGGCCGACCATCGGCCTGGACGCGATGCTCGCCAGCGCAATGGCGCAGCATTTCGGGCTGGATTTCGGGCGG
>JBBSLM010000635.1:0-1192 GCA_038255245.1 Sphingomonadales bacterium | reverse complement strand
GTCACCTCGGTCGATCGCGACGATCTGCCCGACGGCGGCGCCTCGCAATTCGTGAAGGTGATCCAGGCGCTACGCCGCAATACACCGAACACCACGATCGAAATCCTCACGCCGGATTTCAGGAACAAGGCGCAAGCCGCTGTTGAATCGATCGTCGAGGCCCGGCCCGACGTCTACAACCACAATCTGGAGACGGTGCCACGGCTCTATCCCACGATCAGGCCCGGCGCTCGCTATTACGCCTCGCTGCGTCTGCTGGAGAGTGTGAAGCGGCACGATCCGACCATTTTCACCAAGTCCGGCATCATGACCGGCCTCGGCGAGCAGCGCCTGGAAGTCCACCAGGTGATGGACGACATGCGCTCGGCCGACGTGGATTTCCTGACCATGGGCCAATACCTTCAGCCGACGCCGCGCCATGCGAAAGTCGAGGAATTCGTCACGCCCCAGGCATTCAATGCCTATGCCGCCATCGCCCGGGCCAAGGGCTTCCTGCTGGTCGCCGCCAGCCCGCTGACCCGTTCGAGCTATCATGCCGGCGACGATTTCGAAAAGATGCGCGCCGCTCGCGAGGCGAAGCTGGGCCGCATCCGCACCGAGGTCTGACGTGCCGAAACATAGCGAAACCCGGCACCTTCCTTACACGCCGGATCAGCTCTTTGATCTGGTCGCGGATGTTCGCCGCTACGCCGAATTCCTGCCGTGGGTGGTCGCGGTCCGGGTTCGCTCGGACAGCGAAACTGAAACGGTCGCCGACCTGGTGGTCGGCTTCAAGGCGCTGAAGGAGACCTTCACCAGCCGCGTCATCAAGCAGCGCCCGCATTCTCTTGAGATCGATTATGTGGACGGGCCACTCAAGTATCTGCATAACAACTGGAAATTCGAGGACGACGGACAGGGCGGGACCAACATCCACTTCGCCGTGGACTTCGCGTTCAAGAACAGGATGTTCGAATTGCTCGCCGGCCAGATGTTCGATCGGGCGCTCCGCAAGATGATCGGCGCCTTCTGCGAGCGCGCCCACGCTCTCTACAGCGTCGATCCCGGCATTAGCAATTCGAGCGCGCACAGGGCCGCCTGAAGCCGCACCCCGCCGCGGCCCAGATCGCCGAAGTCCCTCCGGTCGGCGACGATCTCGTCCGGATCCGCGCCGCGCCGCGCCCGCGCGAAGACGACGGTTCCGACGGGCTTT
>JBBSLM010000634.1:0-1196 GCA_038255245.1 Sphingomonadales bacterium | reverse complement strand
GGCGGCGGAGAAGAAGCGGTTCAGCACCTGCACCAGATGACCGGGCGACAGCCGCCGCGCGAGGCCGGAGAAACCGGCCAGATCGACGAAGATGACGGTAAGGTCCGAGAAGGAATCGGCCACCGCCTGCCCCTCGCGCAGCCGCGCGGCGACTTCCTGCGGCAGCACATTGTAGAGCAATTCCTCGGTCTTCGCCCGCTCCTGCTCCAGTGCCATGTTGACCGCGAACACCTTGCGGGCGCGCCGCTCGATGTCCCAATTGAAATAAAGCGCGAAGACGAAGAAGGTCGTGAAATTGGTCAGCGTGTACATGCGCGTGATGTCGGGCACGCCGGGCAGGGTCATCAGCCAGAGCGCGAACAGGCCGAGCACCGTCACTGCCCAGCCTGCGAACAAATGGAAGGTCGCGGCGAAACCGACGCTGGCGAAGATGACCAGAATCGCCATCTGGATCGCCGCCATGGCGTGTTCGGGAATGCCGGTCACCGGCGCCAGATCGGCCAGCACCAGGCTGAGCAATTTGAACGCCCCGGCCAGGGCCGCGAACACCGGCAAATCGATCCAGGGATGGTCGAGATAGAAACGTGCACGGGTGAACAGGAACAAGGCGACCAGCAAGGCGATCAGCAGCCCCGCCGCCTGCGAATAAGCGATCACCCCCTCGGGCGGAAAATGGTGGGGATTGAGAAAGATGTAGCTGAGCAGGGTGGCGACCGCGATCGCGCTGAGCGCGCGGATGGCGAAGCCGCGCTCGGCCCGCTCGGCGCGGACGAAGGCGCGCTCGGTCTCTGCGTCCGGAAAGCGATCGAAGATTTTCATCGGCGCTTCCCCAAGCGACCGGCTGGAATCATGCGGTCTGGATGTAGCTCAGCATTGCCTCGGCTTCCGCCTCGATCTTGTCGAGCCGGTGCTTCACCAGATCGCCGATCGACACGATCCCGATCAGACGGTCGCCCTCCACCACCGGCAAATGGCGAATGCGGCGGCTGGTCATCAGCGACAGCGCTGCCAGCACCGTCCGGCCGGGCTCGACCGTGATCGCCGGAGCGGTCATGATCTTCTCGACCGGCCAATCCAGCACCGCCGCGCCCTCGCGGTTCAGGCAGATGATGACGTCGCGCTCGGACATGATCCCGGCGACCTTGCCGCCGTCCATCACCGGCGTCGCGCCGATCTTCCGTTCGGACAGCAAGGCG
>JBBSLM010000633.1:0-1202 GCA_038255245.1 Sphingomonadales bacterium | reverse complement strand
TTCATTGAGGAGCCTGCGGGCTCGCACTCGCCTGGCCGCCGGCGTCGCGGCCGCTTGCCTGATCCTTGCCCCGCCCGCCTTTGCTCAGACTGACACACCGCCGCCCGCCCCGACCCCAGCCCCTGAAAGCGGCGAGGCCGACGCGCCGCAAGCCAGCGCCGCGCCCGAAGGACGCCGTACCTACACGCCCGACGATTTCACCCGTTACGCGCCGCGCACCGCGCTCGACATGCTGCAGCGCGTGCCCGGCTTCACCATCCAGACGGCGCAGGTTCAGCGTGGGCTGGGCCAGGCGAGCGGCAACGTGCTGCTGAACGGTCAGCGCGTGTCCAACCAGTCCGACGACATCGTCACGCAGCTCGGCCGGATTCCGGCGGGCAACGTGGTGCGGATCGAGATCGCCGACGCCGCCACGCTCGATATTCCGGGCCTGTCCGGCCAAATCGCCAACATCATCGTCCGCGCGCAAGGGATCACCGGCCAGTTCAGCTGGAGCCCGGAATTCCGCTCGAACTATGCCGATCCCCTGTTCACCCGCTTCAGTCTTTCGGTCAGCGGCAGGCAGGGGCCGGTGGAATATACTCTAGGCCTCGAGAATCAGGCGTCGCGCGGCGCGGCGGGCGGCCCGACGCTGATCCTGAATGCCGACCGTAGTTTGCGGGAAAGCCGCCGGGACTCGTTGACCAGTAATTTCGACCAGCCCCGGGCCAGCGCGCGTTTCGTTATCGACGGCCCCGGCAGCTCGACCGGCAACCTCAACATGATCTACCGCGAATTCTGGTATGATTTTGTCGAGAATGGCGTCCGCACCCGCCCCGGCCAACTGCCCTTCAACCGCGACGTGCTCACGCAGGAAGACGGCCACAATTACGAGGTCGGCGGCGATTTCGAATTCGCGCTTGGGTCAGGGCGGCTGAAGCTGATCGGCCTGCAGCGTTACGCGCATGGCGAACTGAACGATCAGGTCATCAGCACCTTCCAGGATGGCAGGCCGCGATCCGGCCAGTTTTTTGTCCGCGAATCGGGCGAACTGGAGCGGATTGCCCGCGGTGAATATCGCGTCCGCGCGCTCGGCGGCGACTGGCAATTGTCGGGCGAGGCGGCGTTCAACGCGCTGCAAGTGGCTTCCTTGTTCGGCAGCTTGCAGCCGGACGGCAGCAGCAACCTCGCGCCTTTCCCGGGCAGCGCCGCGCGGGTCGAGG
>JBBSLM010000632.1:0-1202 GCA_038255245.1 Sphingomonadales bacterium | reverse complement strand
CGGCGCGATCAATCCGGATGGCGCACTCAACGGCTATTTCAGCTGGGAATGCGACCGCGGCCAGTTGCAAGGCCAGGTCCTGCTCGCGCCCACCAATCCGGCGACCATCCAGGCGTTGCGGTTTAGGCCGGTGCCGAGAACGCCTGCGCAATGAGCTTCTCTTGAACTTTGTATATACGGAGTGTATATACCGACAATGTCCAGGATCACCAAAGTCTTCAAGTCCGGCAATTCGGTCGCCGTCCGGCTTCCGAAGGCGCTCGGGGTGACCGAGGGCACCGAAATGCGAGTCCGCGAGGAGCAGGGCCGCTACATCCTGGAACCCGTGAACGCGGGCAAGCGCAAGTTCAACATCGCTAAGGTTGCCGGTTCGGCTCGTAATCTGCGGTATATCAGGCCCGAGGATCGGGTGTTTAAGGAACGACCGCTGCTCTGGGAAAAACTCTTGAGCGGCGACGACAGGTCCGATCCTGCGACCGAAGAATGAAATACCTCCTTGATAGCAACACGATCATCGCTTTGGTGATGAATGATAATGAAGGGGTCGTCCATCGCGCCGCGACTTGCGATGCGGGGGACATGGTCACGTCTGCCATCGCCTATGCCGAGGTCGCTTACGGGTCGGTCCGCAAGCGACCACCGGCCTTCGATGAGTTGCAGGCGTTCGTCGAAGAAGTTCCGATTCTGGACTTCGACCACAAGGCCGCGATCGCTTACGCGTCACTACCGTTCAGACGCGCCAGTTACGACCGGCTGATCGCCGCGCATGCCTTGTCGCACGGATTGATCGTGGTGACGGACAATGTCGCGGATTTTGCGGACGTGCCTAGGCTGGCCGTCGAGAATTGGATGACCTGAGCTCGCATGAACTGGGCTGCCACAATCCTCACCCTTTACCCGGAGATGTTTCCCGGGCCGCTGGGTTTCAGCATCGCCGGGCGGGCGCGGGGGGAGGGGCGCTGGTCGCTGGAGACTTTGCAGATTCGCGACTTCGCGACGGACAAGCATCGCTCGGTGGACGACACGCCGGCCGGTGGCGGGGCGGGGATGGTGATGCGGGCGGATGTGCTCGCGGCGGCGCTGGACAGCGTGGCGGACGAGCGGCCGAAACTGGCGATGACGCCGCGCGGAGAGCCATTGACGCAGGAGCTCGTGCGCGAGCTTGCCGCGGGCCCTGGCGTGACCATCCTGTGCGGCCGGTT
>JBBSLM010000631.1:0-1203 GCA_038255245.1 Sphingomonadales bacterium | reverse complement strand
TACAGTGTGGAGGATTTCTCGCTGAGCCGCGGCACGCGCCCGGCCGCGCCTGTCTCAGACCTGGTCGCGACGCAGATCGCGACCCCGGCCGTCGACAATCTCAATCTCGAGCGCGCCGAAAAGCAGATGGTCGAGCAGGCGTTGAAGAAGCACCATTACAATATCTCGCTCGCCGCGCAGGAGCTCGGCCTGACCCGCGCATCGCTCTACCGCCGCATGGACAAGCATGGGCTGTGAGGCTGCCTTCGCCCCCCCCCCTTGCGGGGGAGGGTGCACAGGTCGCCATGTCCCCCGGACATGGCTTCGGATCGCGGGGCGATCCGAACCTGTGCACGGAGAGGGGGCCGGCCGCGTCTGCGGCCGAATAGATTCTTCTGCGAGCCTGACCGGCTCGCGCCCCCTCTCCCCAACCCCTCTCCCGCAAGGGGAGAGGGGCTTTTGTGCGCGCTCTCAATGAAGATTGGCCATTCCTTCGCCATCGGCCTGCTGGTCCGGCTGCTTGTCTTCGTCGGGCTGGTCTTCCTGCTCGTGTTCGCGCTCGGGCAGGAAGGCTATGGCGCCGGAAAGGTCGTCCTGGTGCTGGCCGTGGCCGGCGCGCTGTGGTGGCTGTGGCATTACATCCAGGCCACCAATGTCGCGCTCGCCCGCTTCATCGACGCGGTCCGCTTCGGCGATTTCACGCAAGGCTTCGCTTATCAAAGCTATGGCAGCGGCTTCGTGGAGCTTGGCGCGGCGCTGGACGAGGCGATCCGCAAGCTGCGCGGGGAACGGCATACGCTGACCGAAGCCAACCGCTTCTACGAGGCGGTGCTGGACGACGCGCCCACGGCGCTGCTGACCGTCGACAGCGAGGGCAAGGTCGAGTTGACGAACAAGGCCGCCCGCCGGCTGCTGGTCAAACATAAAGGCGTCCGCGCCCCCGATTTCGGCATTTATGGCGATGCCTTCATGAAGGCGTTGTCCGGCGGCGCGGTCGGCCGGCCGCGGCTGGTGCCCCTGTTGACCGACGGTCTTCCGCAGACGGTGATGATCAGCGCCGCGATCGTCCAGCGGCTGGGCGGCCTGGTCCGCGTCGTCGCGGTGCAGCCGATCCAGGGCGAATTGAACGCGGTCGAGATCGCCGCGCAAAGCGACCTGATCCGCGTCCTCACCCACGAAATCATGAACTCGATCACGCCCGTGACGTCGCTCGCCCACACCGCC
>JBBSLM010000630.1:0-1204 GCA_038255245.1 Sphingomonadales bacterium | reverse complement strand
GTCCGGCGGGCCTGCCGCCTGACGCGCTTCGGGCTCGATGGTTATGCCTATGGCCGCCTCGCCAGCGGGGACCTCGATCTGATCATCGAAAGCGGCCTGGCCCCGCACGATCTGAATGCGCTGCTTCCGGTCGTCGCCGCGGCGGGGGGAGCGACAAGCGACTGGGCCGGCGGCGCGGATTACGCGCAAGGGCGCCTTGTCGCCGCGGCCTCGCCCCAATTGCTGGAAGCCGGGCTGAAGCTCCTCCAGGCTTAGCCTGTCTGGGCTCTTTGCAAGCTCGGATGAGCTTGTGAAGAGCAGCCTGCACGGCGATCGGCAGCGCCATGGCCAGTCAAGCCGAAACCAGCGCCTCGCGGATGCGCGCGAGCGCGGCGTCGCGCGGGCGCCAGTCGCCGAACATCTCGTACGTGCCGTTCAGTTCGAACATGCAATGGCCGTGGGCGATCGCCACCAGCGAGCCGGTCAATGCGAGGGTTTCGGCGTCCGAACCCTTGCCCCGCGCCGCCGCCACCTGCTCCTGCAACAAGGCGACCAGCGCGCCGAAGGCGGCGGTGAAATCGTCCGGCAACGGCATCTTGTCCGCCATGCGATGGTCGTACAGCGCCATCCACCGGTTCCGGTTCTCCGCGGCGAAATCGAAATAGCCGTGGATGAGGGTCGCGATCCGATCCTCGTGCCCTGACCCCAGCCGAGCCTCCAGAAACGCCGCCCAGGCGCGCAGCGTCCGGGCGTTGATGGCGAGCACCAGCCGGTCATGGCTGCCGAACAGATTGTAGATCGTCCCGATCGAATAACCGACCCGCTTCGCCACCTCGCGCGCCGAGAAGGCCGCGAAGCCTGCTTCCGCGAGATGCGCTTCGCCCGCGGCGAGGATCAATTCCTCCAGTTCGGCGCGGCTATGATCGGATCGGCGGCCCACAAAAGTGCGCTACGGACAAAATTGAACACTGTCCAATATATTTATTGAACAGCGTTCAGTTCTGGGTTAGACGGACGTGAAGGGTGCCGCTAAGGTCCGGCGCCGCAGGGGAGAAATATGTCCGCACCGCAATTCGCACTGCTCGGCACGCGCCGCCTCGGGCCCTTGTTCGCGGTGCAGTTCCTGACCGCGTTCAACGACAATCTGTTCAAATTCGCTCTGCTGTTCCTGGCCACCTACACGGTGCATGCGGGGCGGCCGGACGAAGCGGCGATGCTGGCGCTG
>JBBSLM010000629.1:0-1216 GCA_038255245.1 Sphingomonadales bacterium | reverse complement strand
TGCCGAACGTCGTGGCTTGCGATGCCAAGGGCTTCGACGCCTTCGGCATCCGCCCGCAGCCGCTGGAAGCGATCGCCGGCACTTGGCTGACGCCCTATCGCAAGGGCGGCCGGTTCGGGGTCAAATCGCCTTCCTGACCGCTGCGCCCGCCGACCTTTCACCTGCCGACGGATCGACAACACCCTTATGGAAGCCATCATCACCGCCATCCTGCTGGGCATCGTCGAGGGGCTGACCGAGTTCATTCCGGTTTCCTCGACCGGGCATCTGATCTTGGCCGCCGAGCTGATGGGCTACGACGCCGCGGCCTGGGCGCAGTTCAATGTGATCATCCAGCTGGGCGCGATCCTGGCCGTGATCGTGCTTTACTGGCGGACCTTCTGGGCCGTGGCCACGGGTCTGTTCAGGTCGGAACCGACTTCCTTCTGCTTCGTCCGCAACCTGCTCATCGCCTTTCTGCCCTCGGCGGTGCTGGGCTTCCTGCTGATCGACCAGATCGAATTGCTGCTCGAGAATGCGCAGATCGTGGCGATCGCCTTGATCCTGGGCGGGATCGCGATCCTGATCATCGAGAAACTGGTGAAGCCTCGCGCGGACATTCAACCGGGCGTCGCGGCGATGCCGATGAAGACCGCGATGGGCATCGGCATCATCCAGTGCCTGTCGATGGTCCCGGGCGTCAGCCGCTCCGGCGCGACGATCATGGGCGCGCTCACGCTCGGCGTCGAGCGGCGCACGGCGGCGGAATTCAGCTTCTTTCTGGCCGTGCCGACGATGGTGGGCGCGACCGGCTTGTCGATCTTCAAGCACCGCGAGGAGCTCGCCTCTGGTGCGATCGACTGGGGGCTTATCGGGATCGGCTTCGCGGTTTCGTTCATTGTCGCTCTGGTGGTGATCAAGGCGTTCATCGGAATCGTCTCGCGCTTTGGCTTCGCGCCCTTCGCCTGGTACCGGATCATTGCCGGTGTGGCCGCCTTGGTGTGGCTGGGGATGCGCTGAGCACGAGCAAGCGAGACTCGCGGCGCATTTTCGGCTAAGGGCAACGCAAGCGCTGGAAGAGTGTTTGTATAGCGATGCCAGCGACTTCGCGCGCGACCAGTGGAGGGATATTCCATGCGTAAGCTTATGATCGCCGGCGCGGCCTTGTTCGCCGCTGCCCCCGCTCTGGCCCAGCCAGACGCTCATGACGACGATTATGAGGTGCGTGACGAGCGGC
>JBBSLM010000628.1:0-1223 GCA_038255245.1 Sphingomonadales bacterium | reverse complement strand
TCCGAGCCACCGGCCTCGTAAACGAGGTTGCCATTTTCCCGGCGAATTGGCGCTTGGCTCAGAATCTCATCGAACCATCCGTGCATACGGCAAGTCTAGCGGGTTAAATAACGAAGTCTAGCAGGAGGGCCGCAGCATGACCGACTGACTCCCGTCGCTCTCGCTGCCGCCGATCGATGGATACGAAGACAATCGAACTGTTCAGCTGCGCCGGGGCTTCTGGGCCGGGCGACGTGCATGTGGATCGGATCACGCTGAACGATGCTCTGCTGCCGCTCGATGTTCGCTGGGCTGCGCGCCCTTGAGCACCCGCTCGCCGGTCCCGCCCGTGGCAATGATCCTCGCAGGCGATCCGGCCAGCGTCAGGCCGCTTTCGGGAAACGACTTCGTGACCACGGCATTCGCGCCGATCACGCAATTGTCGCCGATGCGGATCGGCCCATAGAGCTTGGCGCCGGGGCCGATGTAAACATTGTCGCCGATCCTCGGCGAGTGAAGGTGAGCTTCGGCGGGATCGACAAAATAGGCCGCGCCGCCGATGTTGACGCCGGCGTGGATGCGGCAATTCTTGCCCGTACGAACAGTGGGATCGATCACCAGCAGGCCGTAATGCACGATGGCCAGGCCGGGGCCGAATATGCCCGGCGCGACGCTGAAGCCGAGCCGCACGGAGAGCCGCCGATACCAGAGCAGCAGCGGCAGCCGAAGCAGAGCGGGCTTGCGGGTGTTTATCATCCATTCGGCCACGCGCATCAGGACCGTGAAGCGCGCGACCGGATCGAAGATGAAGCATTTGATCGGGCGGGTATCGCCCCGGCTCGCGCGATCCGCGCGGATGTAGGACTTGGCAGCCTGCCAATTGTCGATCCCGCCCATGCCGCAAGTCTAGCGCGAGGAGGGGCGAAGTCTAGCCAGTAACGGTCCCGAAACGACCTTTACCTGGCCGGCATTGCAATCGCCTTTTCGCTGGACAGTTGCCCTGCCCGTGAAATGCCGGCTGGCCGCTAGCGGGCGCTCAGGACCGGAGCGTCGACGCCCATGATGATGAGGGTGAACAGCACCAGCTGGCGGGCGTCCGTCACCTCGATGCGAAGCTCCTCGCCGGTCCAGACGACGTCGGGCCGTTCGCGCAGCACGTCGCTGGCATATTGGGCGGCGCGGACCCGGGCTTCGCCAAGCGATGCCAGTTCGACGCCTTCGACATCGGGATCGTAGACCGCGCC
>JBBSLM010000627.1:0-1231 GCA_038255245.1 Sphingomonadales bacterium | reverse complement strand
TAGACGGTATGAGGGTCTGGGCTGGGGCCTCGACACATGTAACCGTGGGTTGCCGGTAGGAGTAGGTCCTGGCCGGTAGAGCCACAAGATGTGGAGGCCCCAGTGATGTATCAGCGTACGAGTGTCGGATTGGATGTGCACGCACGATCGGTGGTCGCATGCGGCCTCGACAGGCAGACCGGTGAACTGTTCGAGCGACGGTTGACACCGGATCACAGCGAACTATTGGAGTGGATCGCCCGGTTACCGGGACCGGTGGCGGTGACCTATGAGGCGGGACCGACCGGCTTCGGCCTGGCCCGGTTTCTGACTGCGACCGGGATCGTGTGCCTGGTGGCGGCGCCGTCGAAGCTGCAACGCCCGCCGGGGGACCGGGTCAAGACCGATGCCCGCGATGCCCGGCATTTGGCTCGGCTGCTGCACCTGGACCAGATCGTTGCGGTCGCTGTTCCGAGCGTCGAACAGGAGGCCGCTCGGGATCTGGTGCGCGCCCGCGAGGACGTGCGCGGCGACCTGATGTCAGCGCGGCACCGGGTATCGAAACTGTTGCTGCGGCAAGGAATCGTCTATTACGGCGGAAGTGCCTGGACGCGGGCGCACGACCACTGGCTACGGGCACAACGCTTCGAGGCGGTGGGTCTGCAACTGGCGTACGAGACAGCCTACGACACCATGCTCGCCACCCTCGATCGGCGAAACCGGCTCGACGCCGCGATCACACAGATGGCCGCCGAGAGTGCCTACACCCCGGTGGTGACCCGACTCGGCTGCCTGCGCGGGGTGGCCACGCTGACCGCGTTCGCACTGGCGGTGGAGATCGGGGACTGGCAACGGCTCACCGGCCGTTCGATCGGCGCCTACCTTGGGCTGGTGCCCAGCGAACACTCCTCTGGGATGTCGCGGTCGCAGGGGGCGATCACCAAGACCGGCAACGGGCACGCACGCCGGTTGCTGATCGAGGCCGCCTGGCATCACCGCCGGCCGTACCGGCCCGGGGTGGACCTGCGGTGCCGCTGGGACAAGGCAACCCCGCCATCGCGGGCCCGCGGACATTGCGGCAACCGGCGACTGCACGAGCGGTGGGCCAGCTTCGATGTTCGTCGTAAGCGCCCGGCGCTGGCCAACACCGCCATCGCCCGCGAGCTCGCCGGGTGGTGCTGGTCGCTGGCCGTTCTCGATGACTGAACAACCCAGCCCACCATTGCAACCCTGGGTCTGATCATGGTCCTGC
>JBBSLM010000626.1:0-1240 GCA_038255245.1 Sphingomonadales bacterium | reverse complement strand
GAGTACGTCAAAGGAGTGAAGGGCAAGCCGCGCCTCGTGCCCCATGACGGCATCGCCATGTCACTGGCGTGGCTGCACGCGCACAGCGACGACCCTCTGCGCACCATCCACGGCAGCCGCATCGAGTGGACCGCCGCGCAGCGCGGGCACACCGACACCAGCTGCGCGAAGCACTACGACAAGTTCACGCACGTCGCGGGGGAGCCGTTCGCCATCGGCGCCGCGCGCGCCGACGCGCCTCCGCGCCTCGAGGACGTCATGCGCGAGCACCGTGACAACCGCGGCGTACAGCAGCTGGTCGACACGCTCCTCAAGGCGGCCACCATCACGGGCAAGAACAAGTTGCCCCGGCCGGTGAAAGAGGCCGTGATCAACTTCGTAGCGGAGTCCCGCAAGCGCAAGCGCACGGGCGACGATGAGTGAGGGGGAGGTTGATTTTATATTACGCTCTGTACAGACCGCCGAGATGCCCACATATCTTCTGAATGTCCGATCGGCTGACCGCATCTCGGGCTCCCCGGCGCTCTATACCATCGCGGTGCCGCAGTCGTTCATGCCGTCCGGCCCGTACAAGTGCACTGTCACGACCTACAAAGGTACAGCGGAAGCGCTGCAGCTCGAGGCGAGGGTCCTGGACAGAGTGGCGGCGACCAATCAGGGCCCCTGGGTGACCGTTGCCTTCTCATCGGGTGGTACCGGGAAGCTGACCGGGACCTGCTTCTTCTCGTGTATTCCCCCTCAGCTGTCGCTGCGCTGGGTCGATAACGCCGGTTTGAACACGTCCGGCGTGACTTCGGAACATCAGCTCGTATTGCTGTTTGAGTCGCTTTGATCAGTAGCTGATGTCCATCTGTCCGTTGGCGATCGTCACCAGGGCATCGGCCTCGACGAAGGCGTCGACAGTCGCGGCGACCACCGTGCCCGCGAACTGGAGCTCGAGGTAGATGTTGGCTCCGCGCGTGTTCGTTCCGCTGAGGAGCTTGGCGACCTGGCTGAAAGGCTGCAATTCGGCGGCGACCAGGAAGCTGCCGGGGTCGGTCCCGGCCGCGACGGTCGTGCTCGCGTCCTTGGGCCAGGAGACATCGCTGAGCAGGGTCGGCCACGACTCACTGGTCAACCCCCCGAAGACCCGCTTGCACTCCACGAACGCCTCCTGTGCGAGCCCGGCGCAATCCACCGGTTTGGAATTCGCGTACGAGCTGCCGATCTTGAACTGGTAGTTCGTCAGACCGTTACGGAT
>JBBSLM010000625.1:0-1245 GCA_038255245.1 Sphingomonadales bacterium | reverse complement strand
CGCACGTCGCCGCCGGTCCGGTCGATGCCGGGGTGATTGGCGATCGAACTTTGCGAGGTGAGCAGCAGGTTGCCGCCGACGCTGATCGTCTCGCCCGCACCCGCAGTCATTCGCACATTGCCCGGCGCGCCCACCGTCAGATCCTGGGTGAAGGCGATATTGCCCTGAACGGTCGCATCGTGGCTCGATTCGGCGGTGACGTCGGAAGTGAAGTTGCCGGCGTTGATGTTCAGCGCTGCCCGCTCGGCCTGGGCCACTTGTGAATTGATGACCTGGGCGGAGATGATGATCGCACCATTCTCGATCGCGGCGCTCAACGGGGCGTCATAGCCGACCTGACCGCCGATCAGGGCGGTGATCGCCTGATCGTCCGACACCGCGCGCATGACGATCTGCTGCTGGTCGCCCGCGCCGGTGCTGGCCGGGCCGGTGGTCGAGCCGGTGTGAACCAGCGGCGTGTCGACGGTGGTGCCGAGCGTGACCTGGATATCGAACAGGCCGGCATTGTGCGTGATGGTCGCGCCGCCGACCGCGGCATAGGCGGCCGAACCATTCACCCGGACGCTGCCGCCATGGGTGATGCCGGGCGAGGCGAAGATGACGTAGCTGCCCGGCTGGTTGGCGGTGATCTGGGAGCCCGCCAGCGTCGTGACGGTCGAGTTCGGCAGCTGCGGATTCGGCTGGAAGGTGATCGCGCCCGCGGGTGAGATGAACACGCCGGTCGTGGCGAAGACCGGATCGAGCGTCGTGAGCACCAGGCTGCCGACGTCGATCACCGCATTGGGACCGATGATCAGGCCGTTGGGCGTGTAGAAAGCGATGGTGCCGCCGGGTGTCGCGTTGGCGGCGGAAATGCGGCCGATAATCGTACCGTCGAGCGTGATGGAACCGCCTCCCCCCGGGAGCGCGAAGTTTGGAATGATGCGATTCAGCACAGCGTAATTGGGATTGCCCGCCGCACCCTGAAAAGTGGCGATCCGGCCGTTTGGCAGGAACGCGCCGGGGGCGTTGACGGTCCACTGGATGACGGCTTGGGGCGAGTTGATGGTGACGGTTTCGGTGCCCGGCCCTGACGGATTTGCGCGATTGTAGGTGACGCTGCCGCCCTGCGTGGCCGGCGTGCCGTTGAACGCCTGGCTGTGTGCGACGCCCGGCATGGCGGCCAGAGCGGCGAGTGCGGTGCCGAGCAGCAGGGCGCGGCGCGAGGCGGCGGTCGGGCGGGTGCGGGTCATCAGCGACTCCAGG
>JBBSLM010000624.1:0-1247 GCA_038255245.1 Sphingomonadales bacterium | reverse complement strand
GATCGTCGCCCCGAACGCCGCCGCCATGAACGGCCCGGTGCAAGGCGTCGCCACGAACGCCGCGAGCGCGCCCGTCCCAAAGGCACTGGCCGCGCCGCCCTTGCTCTCCACGCTCAGCCCCGGCAGCCGGAACAGGCCGGCCAGATTGAGCGCGATCGCGGTCACCAGCAGCAGCAGGATCAGCACCACGCGCGGCTCCTGCAATTGAAACGCCCAGCCCGCCGCCGCCCCGCTCGCCCGCAGCGCCAGCAGCACCCCGCCCAGCGCAAGGCAGGTCGCGATCACCCCGGCGGCATAGCCCAAAGCCTCGCGCCGCGCCGCCTTCGGGTCGCCGCCCGTCTTGGCCAGGCTCAACGCCTTCAGGCTCAATATCGGGAAGACGCAGGGCATCACATTCAGGATCAGCCCGCCCAGAACCGCGCCGAGCAAGGCGAGCAACAGGGTCGAAGCATCCCCGCGCGCGCCGATCGGATCGCCCGCCGCCGGCACCGGGCCGGGCCGGGCGGTGAAGGTCAGCCCCTGTCCCTCGCCGGTGCGCAGCAGGCCGTCGATCTGCCCAAGCCGCTCCGCCCCCTGCGCCGCGTCCGTCTCGACGATCAACGCATCGCCATTGCGGCTCGCCGATTGCGCCGCCGCATGGTTCAATATGCCGGTCTCGGCCGGGAACAGATAGGCCTCGGGGATCGCGACATCGGCGGGCATCGGCAGCGCGATCCGCACGCGGCCATTCTCGACGCTGAACGTCCCCTCCACGCCCAGCGGCCGGGGCATTTTCGCCCGCCAGCCGTCGAACCGCGCCCGCTCCGCCGGACCAACCGCACCGTCCCCCGCAACCAATTCCAGCGCCAGCTCCGCCCGCTCGGGCACACAGATCCGGTCCGTGCAGGCCAGATAATCGATCCGCGCCCGCACCGGCAGCCGCGTCCCCGGCGCAATGCCGTCGGCCAGCCGCAGCTCCGCCAGCACCGCATGCGGCCCTTCGAACACATAATTCATCAGGCCCGAGATGGTCAGCGTGTGCGGCACCGGGAAACGCAGCGCCCCCGCCGTCACGCCCTCGGGCAGCGACCATGCCACCCGCATCGGCTGCCCCGCATCGCCGGGATTGAGCCAATAGCCGTGCCAGCCCGGCTGCGGCGTGAAAGAGAACGCCACCCCGACGCTTTGGCCGGGCGCAGGCGCCGACGTCTCCGCCACCAGCGCCGAAGCGATATTGTTGGGCCCGCCCTGCAACGGCTGCGCGGCCG
>JBBSLM010000623.1:0-1250 GCA_038255245.1 Sphingomonadales bacterium | reverse complement strand
GCGACCGAGGCGATGGTGGTCGCGGCGCTGGGCGTGCTGGCGCGGCGCTAGGCCGAGGCCTCGGTCAGCCGCTCCACCTGAGCGGCGCTGAGGTCTAGGGTGAGGACCCCAAGCAATTGCTCGAGCTGCTCCAATGATGTCGCGCTGGCGATCGGGGCGGTGACGCCGGGCTGCGCGGCGAGCCAGGCCAAAGCGATCTGCGCCTGGGTGGCGCCGGTTTCGGCGGCGATCTCGTCGAGGGCGGCGAGCACCTTGCGGCCGCGGTCGTCCAGATATTTGATCGCCCGGTCGCCGCGCACGCTTTTGCCCGCATCGTCGGGCTCACGATATTTTCCGGTGAGGAAGCCGAGCGCCAGGCCGAAATAGGGCAGCACGCCGAGGCCGCGCTCGACCGCGAGATCCTGCAGCGGGCCTTCGAAGCTGCCGCGCTCGACCAGATTATATTCGGGCTGCAGCACCGTGTAGCGGGCAAGGCCGTCGCGTTCGGAAATGTCGAGCGCTTCGGCGAGCCGCTCGGCGCTGTAATTGGACGCGCCGATCGCGCGGACCTTGCCGGCCTTCACCAGCGCGTCGAAGGCGCCGAGGCTGTCGGCCAGCGGCGTGCCCTCGTCATCCTTATGGGCGTAGTAAAGGTCGATATGGTCGGTGCCGAGGCGCTGCAGCGACGCTTCCGCCGCGGCCGCGATCCGAGCCGGCTCCAGTTTCTCGCCGCCCTCGCCCGCCAGCATGCCGACCTTGGTCGCGATCAGCACATCGTCCCGCCGGCCGCGCCGCCGCAGCCATTCGCCGAGCAGGCTCTCCGATTCGCCGCCTTTGTGGCCGGGGACCCAGGCGGAATAAACGTCGGCCGTGTCGATCATCGTCCCGCCGGCGTCGATAAAGCGGTCGAGCAGGCGAAAGGCGTCCTCGCCCTTCACGGTGAAGCCGAACACGTTGCCGCCGAGGACGAGGCGGGGTGTCTTGAGGCCGCTATCGCCGAGGTTTCGTACGTCCATTTGGATTCTCCTCCGTCACCCCGGACATGATCCGGGGCCCATCTTCTTGCCGTCCGAGGTGACCGCAGGTGGATGCCGGATCAAGTCCGGCATGACGGTTACGGCGCCTTTCAGGAAATCTTTGTCAATTTCAGCGACAGGTGCTCACGTGTCGGCAGAATTGACAGATATGAGAGGCGGACGGGCGCGGGCATGATCCGTTTGTTCAAACATTATATTCCCTATGCCGTGCTGCTGGTCGGGGCGATCGACCTG
>JBBSLM010000622.1:0-1252 GCA_038255245.1 Sphingomonadales bacterium | reverse complement strand
GTTCTTCGTCAGCACCCAATGCTCGTTGCGACGGACCGGCGCGGAGGCGAGCGGGCAGTCGTCCGTCCGCCAGTCGGGCAGCAATTCGTCGAGCGCCTTCGGATCGATCACCGCGCCGGACAGGATGTGCGCGCCGACCTCGGAGCCCTTTTCGAGAATGCAGACGCTCAGCTCGCGGCCCGCTTCGTTGGCGAGCTGCTTGCATCGGATCGCGGCGGACAGGCCCGCGGGCCCCGCGCCGACGATCACGACGTCATAGGGCATGGACTCGCGTTCGCTCACTCTACCGTTCTCCAGGACTGATCGTGGAAGCGGATAAAAGGGTTTGGCCCGGTTGACCAGAGAGGGTCCGGTGGCGTGTAAGGCCGGGGTGGACGGATATGCGAACGAGCTGGCGGCGGAACTGGCGAGCACGCTCGACTGGTGGGCCGAGGCCGGCGTCGATGCGCTGGTGCAGGACGAGGCGCGGGCGTGGCTGGTGGAGCCGCAGATCCTCCCCGGAACGGGGAGGTGGCAGGCCGAAGGCCTGACGGAGGGGGCCCACGTTCAAGCCGAACCCACAGTCGATGGTGGGCCCCCTCCACCACGCCCTACGGGCGCGGTCCCCCTCCCCGTTCCGGGGAGGATCGAAGAACCCTTCCCGCCTCAGCTCGATCTCTTCCAGGCATGGCTGCGCACCAGCACCACCCTGCCCTACGCCACCCCCGCCGCGCCGCGCGTCTGCCCGGCCGGCGATCCGGCCGCCGGCTTGATGATCTTCGCGCCGATGCCGTCGAGCGAGGATTGCGCCGCGGGCAACTTGCTGTCCGACGCGCCTGGGCGGCTGTTCGACCGGATGCTCGCCGCGATCGGGCGCAGCCGCGAGACGATCTATCTGGCCGGGCTGAGCTGCTTCCGCCCTGCCGGCGGGCGATTTGACCATAGCGGCGAGGAGCGCTGCGCGGCCATTGCCCGCCACCATATCGCGCTCGCCGCGCCCAAGGCGGTGCTGCTGCTCGGCGACGCCTGTTCCAAGGCCCTGCTCGGCATCGGCGCGGCGCAGGCGCGCGGTAAGGTCCACACGATCGAGGCGAATGGACAGGCATTCGACGCAGTGGTGACGCTCAGCCCCGAATATCTGCTCTCCCAGCCGGCCGCCAAGGCGATGGCCTGGGCCGATTTGCAGCTGCTGATGGAGAATCTCGCCTCGAAGGGCTGAGTTTCACCGCACGGGCGTCGCGAAGCGGCTGGCGTTATTGGCTGGGCGGCACCG
>JBBSLM010000621.1:0-1255 GCA_038255245.1 Sphingomonadales bacterium | reverse complement strand
CTGTCCGGGACCAGAGGCCGGACAATTCGATCCGGGCGGTCCCACGGGCGGCGACGCAATAGATGGTATGGCTGCGGTGAACGACCGAGCCGGTGACGTTGCTGCGCGCGACCGGGTGGATCACGAAGGCGATACTAGGGGCTGGTCCGGCCCCATCGGGCAGCAGCGCGCGGACGCACCGGTTCACATGGTCGGAAAAATTCCAGTCCGCGCAGGCCTGGAACAGCGTTCCCGGGAGCGCGGACGCGCGCGCCGACGGCATTGCCTGTGCGACGACGGCGGCAAACCCCGCCGGGTTCGTGCCGCCCGGCGCATCGACGATCAGATAATCAGGCGCAGGCGCGAGGCCGGCCTGCAGCAAAGCGAGCAATGGAAGCAACATCGACCGATCCCCCCGAACGGAGGACGGGATAGTCCGGCTCTTGGCCTGAACGCGCGCTGAGCATCATGCGCAGCGCCTTGGTACGCCGTGTCCCGGTCAGGCGATCGGGAAGTTGGTCGCGGCGCCGAGCAGCATCGCGCTCATGAACAGGGCCGCGGCGAAGGTCGACACGGTACGGAAAGCTTCGGCAGTCACTTGATTTCTCCTTGCGGTTCGCCGAGGCGTCGTTGCCCGGCGAGCCGGTCCATAGAAGGCGGGGCGGGGAAGTGTGCGGCGCTGCGACGACGACGCGCCGGGCCTCGACAAGCAGCGCAGCATGGCGACGAAGCTGTCGCGCCCGCCGACAAACAAGTCATTGGCCGACCTGCATCATTGGAACGCCCGCGCCTTTCTGTTAGCCGCATCGCCATGCCGACCCCGTCGATCGCCTCCGCCCGTGAGATCCTGACCGGATTGCACGAGGTGATGGCCTCGAAGCTCGGTGCGCAAGCGAAGCTCAACAAGGTCGTGCAGATCATCGCCGAGGCGATGTCGAGCGAGGTTTGCTCCATCTATCTGCTGCGCGACGGCGTGCTGGAACTCTATGCGACGGTCGGCCTGAACCAGAGCGCGGTGCACGTTACCAAGCTCGCCCATGGCGAAGGCCTGGTCGGGACGATCGCCAAGCAGATTTCGATCCTGAACCTGGCCGAGGCGGCGAGCCATCCGGAATTCGCCTACCGGCCCGAGACCGGCGAGGAGACGTTCCACAGCTTCGCCGGCGTGCCGATCGTGCGCAAGGAGCGCGCCGTCGGCGTGCTCGCCGTCCAGCATGCCGATCCGCGCGCCTATGAAGAGGTCGAGATCGAGGCGCTGCAGACCGTGGCGATGGTG
>JBBSLM010000620.1:0-1255 GCA_038255245.1 Sphingomonadales bacterium | reverse complement strand
CGGCATGGCGCGGGGAACGGCCGTCTATCACCAGCCGCGCATCCTGATCGAACATACGGTCGCGGAGGATCTGGAGGCCGAGCGCCACCGCGTCGTTTCCGCCTTCACCCGGATGCGCGAGCAGATCGAGAATATGACCAGCCACGCCGAATTCGGCACGGCGGGCGAGCATCACGAGGTGCTCGAGACCTACAAGATGTTCGCCTATGACGAGGGCTGGGCGCGGCGGATCAACGAGGCGATCGACGAGGGCCTGACCGCGGAAGCCGCGATCGAGCGGGTGCGCCAGCGAATGAAGCGGCGGATGTCGCAAATCGACGATCCGTTGCTGGCCGAGCGGATGCACGATCTGGACGATCTGTCGAACCGCTTGCTGCGGATCGTTTCCGGCCAGCTCGGCACGGCGGCGCAGGCCGGGCTGCCGCACGAAGCGATCCTGGTCGCCCGCAATCTGGGCCCGGCCGAATTGCTGGAATATGACCGGCGCAAGCTGAAGGGCGTGATCCTGCAGGAAGGATCGCTGACCGCGCACGTCATCATCGTCGCCCGCGCGATGGGCGTGCCGGTGATCGGCCGCGTCGCGGATGTGCGCCAGCAGATTTCCGAAGGCGACATTGTGCTGGTGGACGGCGACGAAGCGGTCGCCTGGGTGCGGCCGACACAGGCGGTCGAGGATGCGTTCGACGCCAAATTGGAGGCCGGGCAGAAGAAGCGCGCGGCCTATGCGGCGCTGCGCGACCTGCCGCCGGTGACGAAGGACGGCACGCGGCTGACGGTCATGGTCAATGCCGGGCTGCGCGACGATGTCGCGGCTTTGGCCGCGGTCGGCGCGGACGGGATCGGGCTCTTCCGGACCGAATTCCAGTTCCTGGTTTCGGCCAACCTTCCCCGCCGCGAGGGCCAGACCCGGCTGTATCGCTCGGTGCTGGACGCCGCCGAAGGCCGGCCGGTGATCTTCCGCACCGTCGATGTCGGCGGGGACAAGCAATTGCCCTATCTGCACGACATCGCCTCCAACGAGGAGAATCCCGCGATGGGCTGGCGCGCGCTCAGGCTCGCGCTCGACCGGGACGGGTTGATGAAAGTGCAGGCCCGCGCCTTGCTGGAGGCCGCGGCGGGCCGCGAGCTGGACGTCATGTTCCCGATGATTTCCGAACCGTGGGAATTCGATCAGGCCAAGGCCCTGGTCGAGAGCCAGCGCGAATGGCTGCTGAAGCACAAAAAGCGCGTGCCCGCGACCATCCGCTACGGCGCG
>JBBSLM010000619.1:0-1258 GCA_038255245.1 Sphingomonadales bacterium | reverse complement strand
GACCTTTTCAAATGCCATTGATCCCCGCCTTCGTCATGCCGGACTTGATCCGGCATCCACCTGTTTTCTCGTCCGCCAAAGAAGGTGGACCCCGGATCAAGTCCGGGGTGACGCAAAAGGGTGAGACGTGACCCCCCACTTCCACCTCCTCACCATTGCCGAAATCGTCGACGAGACCGCCGAAGCGCGCTCGATTCGTTTCGCCATTCCCGAAGCGCTTGCCGGCGCCTTCGCTTTCCGGCCCGGCCAGCACCTGACCTTGAAGGCCGACATCCAGGGCGAGGATGTGCGCCGCAATTATTCGCTCTGCGTCGCGCCGCAGGACAAGGCGGTGAAGGTGACGGTCAAGCGCATCGCGGGCGGCGTCTTTTCCAATTGGGCCAACGACAATCTGGAGCCGGGCGACCAGATCGAGGTGATGCCGCCGCACGGCTCCTTCACCTGGGAGTTTCGTCCCGAGGCCAGGAATCACTACGCCGGATTCGCCGGCGGTTCCGGCATCACGCCGATCCTCTCTTTGCTCAAAACCGCCCTGCTGACCGAGCCCGAGAGCAAATTCACCCTCTTCTACGGCAATCGCGACAGCCAGTCGGTGATCTTCCTGGAGGAACTGGGCCGCCTCAAGAACCGCTTCATGGGCCGGCTGCAGGTCCACCATTTCCTCGCCGACGAGTTCGAGGAAATCGACCTGTTCAACGGCATGCTCGACCGCACCAAATGCGATCTGATCCTGGGCAGCCTGATCGAGCCGGAGCAGATCGACGCCTTCTTCATCTGCGGGCCCGGCCCGATGATGGACGCGGCCGAGGAAGCGCTGAAGGAGGTTGGCGTTCCCGCCGACCGCATCCTGGTCGAGCGCTTCACCGCGGGCCGTCCGTCCGCCGCGGTCGCCGCGCAAATGCAGGAATTGCAGAGCCAGGCTGCCGGCCTGTCGATGATCGTCACCCTCGACGGCCGCAAGCGCCGCGTCCCGTTCAGCGCCGACGCCGGCAACATCCTCGACAGCGCCCGGCTTGCGGGCCTGTCCGCGCCCTTCGCCTGCAAGGCCGGGGTCTGCGCCACGTGCCGCGCCCGCGTGCTCACCGGCGAGGTGACGATGGCCGCGCGATACGGCCTCAGCGACGATGAAATTGCCGCGGGCTACGTGCTCACCTGCCAATCCGTGCCGAAAGGCGAAGGCGTAGAAGTGGATTACGACGCATGATGCTCGACACCAGCCACCGCACCGTTTTCACGCCAGAGCACGAACAGTTTCGCG
>JBBSLM010000618.1:0-1270 GCA_038255245.1 Sphingomonadales bacterium | reverse complement strand
CTGGCCGATATTCTCGCGCCGGTGGAGCGTGACCAGGATGAAGGGCCGCCCCGTTGGCACCGCCGCCTCACAATGCCGGCGCAACGCGGTGTCGCGCGCGAGTTGGTCAATTACCCAGTGCAAGGCGTCCACGCCGCTATTGCCGGTGACATGGATCGTGCCGGCCAAGCCCTCATCGCGCAGATTGCGGGCGGCCAAATCCGTCGGCGCCAGCAACAGGTCGGCCATGGCATCGATCGCACGGCGGAACGGTTCCTCGGGCCACGGCAGGTCGCAATGCGTGCGCAGCCCGGCCTCGACATGCGCAAGTGGTAGCCCGCACCGCCTGGCGGCTTCGGCTCCAGCCATGGCGCTGGCGGTATCGCCCTGCACAATGACACGACCGGGCCGGACTGCATCGAGCAACCACGCCAGCTCGGGCGCGGCCCGTTCCACAAAGGCGAGTGGATCCTGTTCTTGGTCACCGAGACTCAGTTCGTAATCCGGGGTGATGCCGAAGAACCGGAGAGGGGCGTGGACGAGGTCCCGATGCTGACCGGTCAGGGCGAGCAAGGAGGTAACGCCGCGACGGGCATGCAAGGCGCGAAGCACCGGCGCCATCTTGATCGCTTCGGGACGCGTCCCGATGATCGTCAGCAGCTTCATGCCTCCCCCCAGACGTTGCCGGAGAGAGGCTAAGCATGGAAGAGGGCCGCGAACCAGCGTCCGCAGCTTGCGATTTCCACCAATATGGCTGTGTCTAGTGCGCGGGTGCGCCGTAATCGCTGGTCCGCGCGTCGGCACGACCAGCCAGATAAGCGGCACAACTGGTCCGCAGCGACTGCGTTTCGCCCGTGTCGAGCGAATAAGCGCGGGTCATCGTCGTGATGAACGCGGCCGGATCGGCCTGATTGCCGGCAGCGCGGCAGATCGTGGTGATCGCGGTAAGATCGAGGGCGCCTCCCGACGCGCGGCGGATTGAGGCCGGCCGCACGGCACTGGCCGTGTTCCGGGCCTGCGTCGCAGCCTGCTGAACGGGGCGGCGCGTAGTCACCGTCGTAGGATGCGTCGCGGCCGGCCGGCGGGTGGTGGTGGTTTGCGATGTCGGGGTCCGGGTCGCCGGTGGCGTCCGCCCCGTCTGGATCGCTTCCGCACGCGCCTGCAGATCGAGCGCGCGGCGATCGACCTCCGGCAACACTCGCGCCTGGGCGAGCAGCATGCTCAACAGAATAGACATGGCTATATCCCCACCAACTTCTTGCGAGCGGGGTAAAGCGAAATGGTTAACGAG
>JBBSLM010000617.1:0-1275 GCA_038255245.1 Sphingomonadales bacterium | reverse complement strand
TGCGCAGGTTGAAGCTCGGCCCGGCGAGCGTTGGGAGCTACAATCCAGCGACGAAGGGCCCGTTCTGGCGCTACTCTCGGCAAGTGCTCAGCCCACGATCCGCCTCTACTGTCCGTCGGACCAAAGACGTTTGCTCGTCAATGTTCCCAGCTTCGAGCCGGTCGGCTCCGAGGAGCGGCTGTCTATCGGCAGCGGGGGCAAGTCGGCTGTGCTTGTGGCTGACACCCGCGGTGATGCGCGACGCGGCGGCATCACGGGTTCCGGTGAAGTCCCGGCCAATTTGGATGAGCTGATCGCTGGCTCGCTTGCCATCAATTACGGTGCGCAGAACAGCGGCCCGCACCCCGCGCCGCCTGCCGATCTCGCCCGCTCTTTCGTTACCGCCTGCACAGGCGATGCCGCTCCTGCTGGGCAGAGCGCGCCGCCGACCACGAGCGCCGGCCCGGGTCCGTGCCTGATGCAGGGCAGCGAGCGGCTTCGAGTGGCGCCGCTCCGAGCGGTTGGCACCGAACCATTTTGGGGCGCGCGGATCGAAGGCCGCTGCGTCACCTATTCGCACCCCGATGACCAGGCTGGGACCCGTGTCTGGACACGCTACACGCCGGGCGAAAGCGGAGGCACATGGTCTGGCGCGCTCAACGGCCTGCGGTTCGAATTGCGCACCCGCCGCGCGCCGGGATGCTCCGACGGCATGTCGGACATGCGCTACCCGCTGGCGGTCGATTTACTGGTGGGAAATGAGCGGCGCCAGGGGTGCGCCGCTCCGCTTTAACACCGGCTCAAGACCGCGTTGAGGTTTCGTTGCTGCTGACTTTGGGTGGCCTCCGGGCTGCATCATCACCTTTGGTTCAGCCGGTAAGCGGCGGGAAGATCAGCCGTATTGTGACGAAGATACGACGGACGGCGGCTGGGAGCAGTTCGCGATTGAGACGGAAAAGGGTATCTGCGGGCGTCGGCGAAAATGCCCACGTAGCCAGAGGGTGCTCTCATGCGGTTTGCCGGTCTGTTCGTCTGGTTGGTGGCGCTCGTCGCCCAGCCGGCTTGGGCTCAATCTTCTCCCCGGCTCGAAAGGCTTGAGCAACGGCTCACAGTCATGGCGACGGAGAATCCAGGTGAGTATGGGATTGCCGCACTCGATTTAGCGACGGGTGAAACCGTCAGCGTCAATGGCGACCAGGCTTTCCCAATGGCCAGTACGATGAAGATCGCCGTGGCGGCAGCCTATCTGGCGGAGGTCGATGCCGGCCGGCGCGGGTTGGACGATGCTATCGCTGG
>JBBSLM010000616.1:0-1276 GCA_038255245.1 Sphingomonadales bacterium | reverse complement strand
GGTGAAAATCTGCCCGATCGGTCCGCTGGCGGCGAGGCTGATGAAGCGCTGGCCGTCAAGCACGCTGAGCGGCACGGTGGGCGGCGCGTCCGGCATGTCCTGCTCGCGATAGAGCAAGACCAGTTCGCCTTCGCCCAGCCACCGCTGCGAGATGGGCGCGGCGGGCGGCACTTCATAGGCAATGGCGATGTCGGTCTCGCGCTCGTGCAATTTGCGCATCAGATCGTCGTGATGGACGGTCTGCAGGTCGAACCGCACGTCGGGATGGGTGCGCAGGAATTGCGACACCGCCATCGGCACGATCTCCAGCGCCAGCGAGGGCAAGGCCAGGATGCGCAACGTCCCGCCCGAGCCACGCCGCAGATTGCGCCCTGCCTCGCGCAAGGCGAGCACGCGGTCCTGGATCTCCTTCACGTCGCCAAAGAGCGTGTGCGCATCCTCGGTCGGCACCAGCCCGCCATTGGTCCGCTCGAACAAGGGAAAGCCGAGCAGGCTTTCGGCATGGCGCAGCATCTTCGACACGGACGGCTGCGACACGTTCAGCGCCCGCGCCGCCGCGCTGACTGAACCGTTCACGTAAACGGCGTGAAAAATCTCGATGTGGCGCAGATTCATGTGCGTTTCGGCCCCGGTCCCCCGCTAACCCTAGCGCGGGATTGGTCTGGTGTCGCCTTCGAGCTGGCGCAGGATCGCTTCGGCGGCGGCCTCGGCGGACATGTGCGCGGTGTCGATATGGAGGTCGGGCGCGTCGGGCGCTTCATAGGGGCTGTCGAGCCCGGTCAGGTTCGTCACCTCGCCCCGCGCCGCCTTGGCGTAGAGCCCCTTCTCGTCGCGCCGCACCGCTTCCGCCAGGCTCGCATCGACGAACACTTCCAAGAAAGCGCCCTCGGGGAACAACTCGCGTACCGTCCGCCGGTCGGCAGCGTAGGGCGAAACAAAGGCGCACAGCACGATCAGGCCTGCATCCCACAGCAGATGCGCGACCTCGCCCGCGCGGCGGATATTCTCCACCCGGTCGGCGGGGGTGAAGCCGAGGTCGCGGGTCAGGCCGTGGCGCAGATTGTCGCCATCGAGCAGATAAGTGTGGAAGCCGCGCGCGTGCAGCAGGCGCTCAGCCGCGTCGGCGATGGTGGACTTGCCCGCGCCCGGCCGGCCGGTCAGCCAGATCACGCGCGGCACCTGCCCTTTGCGCGCGGCGCGGGCGTCGCGATCGATTTCCAGCTCCTGCCAGACGATGTTGTGCGAGCGGCGCAGCGCGAACTGGATCATGCCCGCG
>JBBSLM010000615.1:0-1278 GCA_038255245.1 Sphingomonadales bacterium | reverse complement strand
GGTCAGGATGATCGTGGGGGAGGGGCGGTCGACCACCGCCACCAGCACCGCCGCCGGAGTGATGCCGCGACTCATTTCCTCCTGCTCCAGCGCGTCGCCGGGCAGCAGGATCGGGCTGCGGCGATGGCCTTCCTCGAGCGCCGCGCGCAGGGTGGCGGCCAGGTTCAAGCCGCCGGCTCCAGCGCAAAGAAGGCGCCGCCGCTCCACAGGCCGAGCGGGCGCGCATTCTCGGCCAGCGCCAGTTCGGCCAGCTCGTAATAGACCGGGCGGGCGATTCGCGCCTCCAGCCCGCCGCGGACGTGGAGATAAGGATGGGGGCCGTCCTCGCGTTCCTCGATGCGCAGGCTCCGCTCCGGCCCGGCGACGACCAAATCGCCGGTATTGAGGCGGAAGGCGAGCGAGCGGTCGCGGCCTTCGCCCTCGCTTTTCAGCTCGACCGCCACGAACGCGGCGTCCTCGACCTCGATATCCAATTTCTCGACCGGCGTGACCAGCACGTGCCGGCCGTCAGGCTCGCGCCGCAACACGGTGGCGAACAGCCGCACCATCGCGGGGCGGGCGATCGGGCTGCCCTGGTAGAACCAAATGCCGTCGCGGGCGATCCGCATGTCGCTGTCGCCGCAGTGCGACGGGTTCCATTTGTCCACCGGCGGCAGCTTCTTTTCCGCCGCCAGCTGAACGATTTCTGCCAGGCTGAGCGAGCTTAGATCGGGCGGCGGCGGCATGGGCATGGCTGGGCTCTAGCTTAAAGGTCCACGCCCCGGCTAGGCTGCGGCCATGGCAGGCGAATTCGAAGGACCGCGCACCGCGATCGTCACCGGCGGTGGGAAAAGGATCGGCGCGGCGCTGGTGCGGGCGCTGGCGGCCGATGGTTGGCATGTGCTGATCCATTACCGGAATTCGCGCGCGGAGGCGGAGGCACTTGCGGCGGAAGTCGGCAATGCGGCAATTGTCCGGGCCGAACTCGCTGAGCCGGATTGCGCTCAACGCATCATGGCCGGGCTGGAGGGCCTCCCGCCGGCGCGGCTGCTGGTCAACAATGCGTCGCTGTTTCTGGAAGATGGTCAGGGCGATTTCACCGCCGGTCAGTGGGATCGCTTGCAGGCAGTGAATGCGCGCGCGCCAGCCTTGCTGACCCAGGCGTTCGCGGCGCGGCTCGGCGGAAACGGGCTGATCGTGAACATGCTCGACGCCAAGCTCGCCGCGCCGAATCCGGATTTCTACAGCTACACGGTCTCGAAAATGGCGCTCGCCGGCCTGACCGAACTGAGCGCGCGG
>JBBSLM010000614.1:0-1279 GCA_038255245.1 Sphingomonadales bacterium | reverse complement strand
GTGCGGCGTCAACGCCCCCCGCGACCTCGACCAGCAACGCACGATCGGCGAAGCGGTCGAAGGCAAGCTCCGCCGCGGCGACATCGTGATCGCCGGCGAAGAAGGCGGGGTGATGATCGACGATCTGATGCTGATCCACGCCAGCAAGAGCGCGGGGAAGGTGAAGGTGGAACCGGTCGCAATCGTCGAGGCGCGTGGCGGCGACAGCGTCAGACGGCGAGCCGCGACCTAAATCCGCTCGACGCTAAGCTGCCGCCATGCAAGCTAGCGCGTCGAAGAGTTTGGGGGAGCGACATGAGACTTATTCTGAATCTTGTCCTACTACTGCATATGGCAATCGTCACGGCAGTGGGCTTCAGTTTTAGCCTAATGCGATTGGCAGCATATTCTGGTGCCACTTTTGGCGTGAGCGAAGACCCCATCGTGATCCTGGGAGCCCTGCTTGTGGGCTTCACAGCGGGCAGATGGTGGCATCTGCTGGCAGGCGGACTCATCGTTAGCTTGGCTATTCATCTGTACGTCGTCGCGACAAATGAATTAGCAATGGGAAGCATGTGGGTCTTCTGGGCGCGAACAAGCGGATTACTTACCATCGCAGCAGCCGCAAATCTTGTCCGAATGGTCTTCGAACGACTGATGGCCCCTGACCCGGAAACACCAACCTCGACAACTCCTGAGTAGTTGCCCGCCACCTAGTTCTTTTGATCAACGCTCCCCGCGCTCCCGCAGGAGCGCATACCAGCGCTGCACATTGGCATTATGCTCCTCCAGCGTCCGCGCGAAGGCGTGCCCGCCCGAGCCATCCGCGACGAAATAGAGGAAATCGTGCTGCTCGGGATCGAGCGCGGCGGCGATGCTTTCGCGGCCGGGATTGGCGATCGGCCCCGCCGGCAGTCCGCGCCGCGCATAGGTGTTGTAGGCGTTCGAGGCATCGTCCAGCTCCGAGCGCAGGATCCGCCGCCCCAGCGGCCGCCCCCGCGTCACCGGATAGATCACCGTCGGATCCGCCTGCAGCGGCATGCCGGCCCGCAACCGGTTGGCATAGACGCCCGCCACCCGCCGACGCTCCTCGGGCTTGGCCGTCTCCTTCTCGACGATCGAGGCAAGGATGATCGCCTCGCGCGGGCTCGACACCGGCGCGTTCGCGCTGCGCGCCGCCCAGGCCCGCTCCAGCTCAGCCGTCATCCCCTCCTGCATCCGCGCCAGCACCGCCGCCCTGCTCTCCCCGCGCCGATAGTCCCAGCTCGCGGGCAGCACGGTCCCTTCCTCCGGCACCGCG
>JBBSLM010000613.1:0-1281 GCA_038255245.1 Sphingomonadales bacterium | reverse complement strand
CGTTCGATGCACGGTGCGCTGCATCGCCTGGATCACCCTCACCGGAAACATCCGCCGCTCCTGCACCCTTGCAAGCAAAGCGTCCGGTTTCTCCCCGCGCGCCATCGGCCCGGCCAGGATGTTGGCGGCGGCGACGGCGTCTTGGATCGCGAGGTTGATGCCGACACCGCCGACCGGCGACATGGCGTGAGCCGCGTCGCCGATTGCGAGCAGGCCGGGCCGATGCCAGCGGGTCAGGCGGTCGAGCGTGACAGTCAACAGCCTCACCTCGTCGAGGCTGGCGAGCGCGGCGATGCCGTCACGCACCTCCGGTACCACCGCCGCCACCTCGGCGCGGAACGCCTCGATGCCACGCGCCAGCACGCGTTCGGCGCTGCCTTTCTCGATCACCCGGGCGCATTGGAAATAGTCGCCCCGGTCGATCGCCACGATCATCTCGCCGCCTGAGATGTAACCCTGCGTGTCGTTGCCCGGCGTCCGCGCCTTCGGCACCCGGAACCACAGCACGTCGATCGGCGCGCCAAGGTCCTGGAGCGGCAGACCGGCCCGCAGCTTCGAGCCGCGCCCATCCGCCGCGATCACCAGCCGGGCGCGGATGTCCTCGCCGCCGCTGGTGGTGCGGACGCCGACCACCCGCCCGCCTCTCTCGATCGCCGCCTCGGCTTCACAACTCATCCGCAACGAGAAAGCCGGATATCGCCGCGCCTCGTCGGCGACGAAATCGAGAAACTCCCATTGCGGCATCATTGCGATGAATTTGCCCCGCCCCGGCAGGTGCGAGAAATCGGCGACTCGGTAGGGCGTGCCGGCGATCACCGCCTCGATATCCGCGACCTTGTCATGCGGACGCGCCAGGAGGGCGTCAAGCAGGCCGAGTTCGTCGAACAGGCCGAGCGTCGAGGGATGGACGGTGTCGCCGCGGAAATCGCGCAGAAAGTCGCCATGCTTCTCCAGCACCAGCGTCTTCACCCCCGCACGGGCGAACAGCAGGCCGGCCATCATCCCCGCCGGACCACCGCCCACGATGCAAAGGTCGATCGGCCCCGCCGCCATTTCCCCCTCCCTTCGTCGAAGCACAGCAGCTTACCGCAGAATCTTCTTCTGCGCCCGCAAAGCTTTGGCTAGGCCCGCGCGCATGACAAAAGCCCTGCTCGCCGCCGCCCTGTTGCTTTCCACCTCCGCCGCCATCGCCCAGCCCGATACCGCCGCCATGCGCGACGAGGCGCTGCGCAACGACAGCCTCGCCTGGCAATTGGTCGAGGACCTCACCACCGAAGTCGG
>JBBSLM010000612.1:0-1284 GCA_038255245.1 Sphingomonadales bacterium | reverse complement strand
GATCGGCAGATTGCCGAGAAAGGGCGTGCGGCTGATGGAATTGTTGCCGGTGTTGCGCAGCAGGCCGCCGATCACGAAGCTCTGGCCGGAGCCGAGCTCGACCGTGGTCTCGACCCGGCGGGTCGTCAGGGCCGGTATGGTGGTGCCGTTGAACTGGACCGCGCCCGCCGATGACAGCTCGGAAACCTCAGGGCGGACGCGCATCGAGATGCGGCCACCCTCGAGCACGGTCGGGCTGAAGGCCAGGCCGACGCCGTAGGAACGGAATTCGATCGAGGTGGTGCCAAGCGCCTGCGCGATCGGGATCGGGAATTCCCCGCCCGCCAGGAAACTGGCAGTCTCGCCCGACAAGGCGGTCAGGGTTGGCTCGGCGAGGATCGTGACCAGGCCATTGGCCTCGTTGAGATCGAGCGCGCCGCGAATGTCGACGCCGAGAACGTCAAGTACGCGGCCGACCGCGGTTGTGCCGGGCGACAGGAAGCTGAACACGTCGTCGGCCGTGCCCGGTCCATTGTCTTCAACGAAATCGCGGCCCTGGGCAAAGCTGAAGCCGTTATTGTTGCCTCCCTGCAAATTGGTGCCGACGCCGCGGGTCAGCGTTCGGCTGACTTCGGCGATCGTGACCTTCAGCATGACCTGCTGCGGCGTCGCGGTGCGCAGCCGGCTGATCACCTGCGTGCCTTCGCCGACGAACGCCTGGACGAGGCGCTGGGCCTCCTCGACATCGGCCGGCGCGCCGACCGTGCCGGTCAGGAGCACGAGCCCGTTCATCGGGGTCGCGGTGATGTTCGATTCCGGCATGGCCAGCGTGAGCATCTGATCGACCGAGGCGAGGTTCTGACCAACCCGGATCGAAGCCGAATAGATCACCCGGCCGCTGCGATCGGTGGCGTAGACGGTAGTCTGGCCGGGCGCCTTGCCGAAGATGTAGACCGATTCGTTCGAGCGGACCTGCACGTCGGCGATGCCGTCATTGGCGATGAAGACGTCGGCCATCGTGCCGTTGAGCTGGACCAGACGGCCCGAGCCGACGGACAGCACCATCTCCTCGGCCGGCGCGACCGGCGCTTGCGCCATGGCGGGGACGGCCGGGACCGTGAGCGCCAGGCCCGTCGCCGCCGCGAGCGCCAGCGCCAAGCGGCTGCGTTTGAAAATCGCGTTCGGCATTTTAACGACCCCCTACCGGAACGACGGTGACAGCATTCCCCCGCACGACGCGCACCGTCGGGCCTTGCGGGATGTTCGGATCGCCGGCTTCGCGGACCGTCACCGTGACGGGAGCGG
>JBBSLM010000611.1:0-1284 GCA_038255245.1 Sphingomonadales bacterium | reverse complement strand
GTCCGCCCAGATCGACCGAGAAACTGTGTGGTTCGGCGACCAAGGTGATCCGCTCGAAATCGCGCAAGCTTTGGGCATTTGAGCCGCCGTGCGCGAAGAACAGGATCAGATAGAGGCGTTCGACCTGGGTTGGCAGAGCGGTGAGGTCGAGCTGTACCTCGCCGTGCGGGCCGAAGCCGGCGCCGGGGCGCATCTCGCGCTGCTCGATATCGATCGGGGCGAAGTCGGCGGGAATATGCTTGTTGCGATCGACCCCGACCAGCAAGGCGCCGAGCGAGCGGCCAAATTGGTCGAGGCGCGGGCTTTCGATGCGCAGCTCGATCACCGGCTGGGTGAGTTCGACGCGCTGGCCGGGGACCAGATCAGGCATGACCCACCTCACGCGCCTGGCACCGGACGGTGAAGCCGGTTTCCTGCGTTGCGATCAGCGCGCCGCCTACCGGCCGCGTCTGCGGCAAGGGCAGGCCGAGCAGCAAGGCGGCGTGGGTCCAGGGCAGGTTCAGGCCCGCAAAGCGCGTGCGGGCCATGCCGCCGCTCATGCGCGGGTTGATTTCCAGCAAGCGCGGATCGCCGCCATCGGAATCCGCCGCCTTGAACTGGACGTTGATCTGGCCGGACAGGCTGAACAAAGCGACGGCTTCCCGGGCCATGCCGAAGATTGGGCCGTCCACTTCCAATTCCTGCACGCGGCCACGCTTGCGCCGCGCAACGCCGGCGATCAATTCGCCGTCGTCGCAGACGCAATCCAGGCTCCATTCCGGGCCGGGCAGATATTCCATCGCCAGCAGCCGCACCGGGCCGCCGGCGCGCATGATCGCCTCGCGCATCACTTCGACCGAGACGCGCCGCCGGTCGCCGCCCATCAGGGCGTCGAGCAGGCCGTAGCCGGGATCGAGCCGCCAGAAGCCCGCGCCGAACACGCCCTCCCGCGGCTTGACGCAGGACGGCAGGCCGAGCGACGCCAGCGCCTCGATCGCGTCGTCGAACTCCGCGAGATTTGCGACGGTCTGCGTCCAGGGCATGGGCAGGCCGGCGTCGAGCGCGATGTCGTAAAAGGCGCCCTTGTCGTGAATCGCGGCCAGCCGCTCGGCAGTGGCGGGGAGAACGACGTGGGTGGTCGCGGGGAACAAGTCGAGATGGCTTGCGACCGCTTGCTGGCCGCCCTGGACGATGAACAGATCGACGCTGAGATCGCGGCAACGCTCGGCGCACCAACTCGCGTAAGCAGTCTCACCCTCGGGCGTCGAACGGTCGATCGGTGGCTCCAGGAAGCCATCGTCGGCG
>JBBSLM010000610.1:0-1289 GCA_038255245.1 Sphingomonadales bacterium | reverse complement strand
GGGAGACGGGGAGCCACCAATAGAGCTGGCGGGCGGTCGCCTGCAGGGAGTCGAACGGGGTGACGAGGATCAGGCCGGCGAGCGGACGGCGCGCCGCGAGGGTGGCGGCGATACCGCTGCCGAGGCTGACGCCCACGCCGATCACGCGGCGCGGCCGGTAACGGGCGACGACGAGATCGAAGACGACCGGGGCGTCCTCGGCCATCGCCGCTGCGTCCGGGCTGCCGGTGCTGGGTGGGTATCCGCGATAGTGGCGTCATGCTGAACTTGGTTCAGCATCCATCGTCAAGTTGGTGCAAGCAGCGCAATGGATCCTGAACCAAGTCCAGGATGACGGGAGCAGAAGGCTAGCCCCGCATCGCCTGCTCGATCGCCGGTTCGATCGCGTCGATCGTGTAGGGTTTGCTGAGCAACGGCGCGTCGGCGTGGGCGGCGGGGGGTGGTTCGAGGTGACCACCGGTGGCCAGGACGAACGGGATGCCGGCTTCGGTCAGCTTATCGGCCAGCGGCCAGACGCTCTTGCCGTCTTTCAGGCGGACGTCGCAAATGGCGATGTCGAAGCCGCCTTTGCTGGCCCATTCCAGGCCGTCCTCCAGATTGTCGCAGCTGGCGATGACATTGTGGCCCAATGAATCGAGGAAATCCTCGAGCATCATGGCGATCAGGGGCTCGTCTTCGACGATCAGGATGGAACGCGGTTCACTCATGCCGGAGCCGTTACCATTTGTTTCGACAAGGAAAAGACTTATTTTCCAGCGAGGACATCGCGCACCTTCTCCGCCAGCTGCTGGACCGAGAAGGGCTTGGGCAGGAACGAGACGTTGTCGATGTCGATCGACTTGCGCAATTGCTCCTCGGCATAGCCGGAAATGAACAGCACCGGGAGGTCGGGCCGGGCCTCGCGGGCGGCGCGCACGGTGGTCGGCCCGTCCATCGTCGGCATGACGACGTCGGAAATGAGCAGGTCGATCTCTTCCTCGCGGGCGAGGATTTCCAGCGCCGCTTCGCCGCTGTCGGCGGTCAGCATGGTGTAGCCGTGGCGGGCGAGCGCGCGTTCGGCGACGGCGCGGACCATCGCCTCGTCCTCGACCAGCAGGATCGTGCCGGTGCCCCACAATTCGCCCTGCGGCTCGGCCTTGCGCAGCTTTGGCGCTTCGACGGTCTCGCTGGCGGCGGGGGCGTGGTGGACCGGGAAATAGATGGAGAAGGTCGTCCCCTGCCCCAGCTTGGAATCGGCGAAGATGAAGCCGCCCGATTGCTTGACGATGCCGTAGACGGTGGAAAGGCCG
>JBBSLM010000609.1:0-1291 GCA_038255245.1 Sphingomonadales bacterium | reverse complement strand
GTCCTCGGCGGAGATCACGAAAGTAGGCACCCGTATGCGGGAAAAATCCATCCGCGCCGGACTGCCCGCCAACCGCGCGTCGTTGAGCATGCCCCGAGACCGCTGCTCGACCGGCATGATCTCGTCGAGGATGCGATTGGCCCGTACGCGCTCCGAGGGCGAGGCGTTGCGCACCAGGGCCGGATCGGTCGCGAGCAGGGTTTCGATCATCCTGTCGCGGGCAAGGCGCGACGCGGCCCAGAACAGGAAGTTGGAGGTGGCAAGCCGGCGCACGGCATATTCCTGCGTCCGCGTCATCGCCACGGGATCCTCGCCGCGCGCATTTGCCGCCGGGACGATCAGGATCAGTGCGGAGCAGCGGTCCGGATGGCGCAGCGCAAACTGCGCGGCCGAAAGCGCGCCGGCAGATCCGCCCGCTACCGCGACCTTCTCGATGCCGAGCTGGTCGAGCAGGTCGACGAAGGCATCCGCCTGCCGCTCAGACGAAGGATCCTCGGGAAAGTCGCTGCGCAGATATCCGAAGCGCGACGGTGCGATCACCTGGAACCCGTGTGGCAACAGCCCCTCGGTGAAGGTCAGGCTCTGATCGAAGCCGCCGCCCGTACCGTGGATCATGAGGACGGGCCGGCCGGCGCCGGCGAGGGCATATTCCACTTGGCCCTGGCTGGTCGGCACCAGCATGCTTCGTCCTGTGAGACGCGCCTCGGCGGCTCGAACGGCCCCGCTGTAATTCACGCCAACCGCAATGCCGACAGCCGCGAGGCCAACACCCGCGAGAAGCATTTGCGTGCGCCTACGCATACGGATCGTATCGCCGCTGCGGCGGAGCTGGAGAAGCGGAAACGCAGCAAAGGCAAGCTGTCCTGCCAGTCCAGCAAGACCCGGGCCGCTCGTCATTTCCCTCGCTTGCTGTGTCAGGTTCCGTTCGAACAGCCCGATGCCGAGCAGCACCTCCGCGATCATCAGAAGGGTGAAGGCGACAGCGCCCATCAGCACGCGCGCGCTCACCATGCGCGAAATGGCAAGGCGTCGCAGGAGCCACCCGCAATAAATCCAGGAGATCGCCAGCATGACGGGCAACTCGACGAAGGTCGCACCCCAATCGCCAATCAGCGGCGCGAGCAGCAAGACACGCATGGCTCCAAGCAGGAAGCCAAGCGCGAACATGCCCGCGAAGTAGGCGATGCCCGCCTTGGCGGCGCTGTTCACAGCCGATCGCCACGCACAAGGTATCGCCCCTCGATCCGAATTGGGAGCGGGTCGCCATCGAGCGGCGCCCCGGCCGAACCCG
>JBBSLM010000608.1:0-1297 GCA_038255245.1 Sphingomonadales bacterium | reverse complement strand
GGGCGTCCACCATAAGCCGCGCCCCGCTCACGCATCCCGCGCGAAGCTCCCGGAAATCGCCTTCAGCAAGCGCAGGGATTCCTGCATCCGGCCGTTCGACTCGCCGGTTGCCTCGGCGACCTCGACCTTCACTTCGCACGTGGTCTCGATCACCGACAGCGCGGCGTCCAACGACAAGGTGCCGGTTTCGACCAGCGCGTGCAGGATACTCTCCGCGAGCAGCAATGCCGCCTGGCCGTGCGCATCCGGCTCGGCCGATGCGGCGGCCGACCCGGCTTTGAGTGCGATGTCGTTCATGCTCTTGCCGATCTGCTCTCAGGCGGGAAGGCTGATCTCTCCCCAGCCATCGGCGCCTGAACTCGCGTGCCGACGATGCCTCTGCTATGCACCGAATTGTGAGCCCGAAACACAATGCGGGTTAATGCACCGACCCGTTCATCGCTTATTCCGCGCCCGGGGAGGCCTGGTGTCGAACGCCTTTGTAGAACGTCTTAGGGGCCATGGCCCGCTGAACGACAGCGACATCGCGTTGCTGAGCGCTGCCTGTCTTAATACGCGGTCTTTTCCTGCCGGACATCATTTGATCAGAGAGGGCGACGAGCCTGATCCCGTGTTCGTGATGCTGGAGGGCTGGGCCTGCGGCTACAAGATCGTGCCAAGACGGCGGACGCCAGATCCTGGCCTTCATGCTGCCCGGCGATTTCTGCGACATTCACGTGGCGGTGCTGAAGGCGATGGATCACAGCATCGTGACTTTGACCAAGGCCCGGGTGGCGTTGCTGCCGCGCGCGCAGATGGAGGCGCTGGTGCAGGTGCGGCCGGCGATCACCCATGCCTTCTGGTGGTCGCAGCTGGTGGATCAGGGCGTGCTGCGCGCCTGGATTGTCGGCATGGGCCGGCGGAACAGCACGGCACGTGTCGCGCATCTGATGTGCGAACTTTACATCCGCATGCGCAATATCGGGCTGGCGACGGACGACCAGTGCGAGATGCCGCTGACCCAGATTGTGCTGGCGGACGCCGTGGGCATGACGCCGGTGCACATCAACCGGGTGCTCCAAACCCTGCGGCGCGGAAAGGTCATGGATCTGCGCTCCGGATCGCTGACCATATTGGACCCGGTCAAATTGGCGCGGATCGCCGGATTCGACGACAATTACCTCCACCGGCGGCTGGAGCAAGGCGGCTGAGCCGGTCAGGCATGACCCGCTGGAGAAGCCTAGCTGGAAGCGGTGAGGCCCGTCAGAAGGTCGCAGGTCGTCTTGATCTCGTCCCGCAGTTCCTGCTGTTCCTCGTG
>JBBSLM010000607.1:0-1299 GCA_038255245.1 Sphingomonadales bacterium | reverse complement strand
GACGAACCAGGGATGGGTGGCGATTTCCACGAAGCCGCCAATCCGCTCGGGCTGCACCTCGATATACCAGCGCTCGGGTCCGCGCGGCAGCGCGCCCTGCGGAACCTGCCGCGCCTCGTGGTAGAGCGCCATGACCTCGCCTTGGAGCCGATCGGCGAAGGCCGTGTCGAATGCGCCCTGCAGCGCAATGATGCCGTCGCCATAAAGCCCGCCCATGATTTCAGCGGCTTCCCAGGTTCTGCCAGGGTCAATGCCCATCGCCCGCTCCAAGATTTATCTTATAAATGAGATTTAACGCCTTCCACACCCGCATGGGAAGCGGCTATCGGGCCGCGAATGTCGACTCAGCCCTTCGCGGTGGAGGCCCGGGCCGAGGGCATCGCCACCCATATTCATGTTCGCCGCGGCGATTTGCAGCATCAATACCGCCTGCCCACCGGCAGTCATCAGCATTACGCCTTGTTCCACACCGAATTGGCGCGCGATTTTGGCACCCGCCTGCCGCATGTGAATGCCGGCGTCGCGCTGGCGAGCGACAGCGAGGACCCGGACTGGCAGCCCCTGATCCTGGAGAATCTCAGCCCGCTCACCACCGCCGGCTATGGCGACCCGGCGGTGCTGAAGACCGACGAAGGCTATTGGCTGGTCGCGACCTCCAACGACGCGCCCGATGCCTTTCCGGTCCTGCACAGCGCCGACCTCGAAAATTGGGTGCATCAAGGGTTCGTCTTCCCCGCCGGGGCGGCGCCGGACTGGGCCGCACACGGGCGCAACATCGGCGACTTCTGGGCGCCGGAAATGGCCAGGGTCGGCGATGAATATTGGCTCGTCTACACCGCGCGCCAGTCCTCGCACGCGCTGGCCATCGGCCTGGCCAAGGCGCCGCACCCGACCGGTCCGTGGCAGGATCTGGGTCATCCGCTGGTCAGCGGCTTCGCGATCAACACGACCGGGCTGCCGGAAAATTCCGCCCAGCCGATGCTGAGCGGCGGCGTGATCGACAGCCACATCTTCATCGACGGCAATGGCGACCGCTATCTGTTCTGGAAGCGCGACACGAACGGCATCTGGCCCCGCCCGCTCGCCGGCCTGCTCGCGCAGCAGCCCGAACTGATCGAGCAGCTCTTCTCGGCCGAGGCCGACCGCAACACCGCCGCCTTCGCCGCCGCCATGCTGCCCTGGGCGAACAGCCGCCGGCCAATGGAGCGCTTCTTCTTCATGCAGCCGCTGATCGAGGCGGTGCTCGACAATTGGGCGCACGTGAAAGCGGTGCTGGCCGATGTCGAGCGCGCCGACTGG
>JBBSLM010000606.1:0-1300 GCA_038255245.1 Sphingomonadales bacterium | reverse complement strand
CTCGCGCATCCTGTTCGGCAGCTCGGTCACGGAAATCTCCGCGATCCAGGCGATCCAGCTCGCGGCGTCGCTGAGCTCGTTGCAGGGTGGCGGCGGCGGGCTCGATCCCTTGGGTTCGCTGCAGCGGGCCGCCGGCATCGATCGCCTGCGCATTCTGGGCGAGGACGACACGACCGGGCGCGGTACCGCGCTGGCCGCCGGTTTCTATCTGAGCGACGACATCTACATCGAGATCATCACCGACGCGGAAGGCTTCACCGCCACCCAGCTGGAAATCTCGCTGTCGCCGACGCTCAGCATCCTCTCGCAGTTCGGGACGACGACCGGGACAAACGTGAACCTGCGCTACTCGCGGGATTATTGAGCCGAAGCCGCCGAGAGCATGTGGCGAGACGCGCAGCGTCGCAGCCGCAAGTTCCAGAGAACTGACGCACCTAGCCGCCGGTGACGCTCATGTGCCGCGCGACGGCGGGCGCGGGCCGGGCAATGTCGAAATCATGGGCCCGCGGCTTGGCGGCCAGGGCGCGGTCGAGCGCCGCCACCACCCCCCTATGGTCGCCGGCACGGAGCGGACCGCGCAATTCCTCTTTGCGCGCATGGCCGAGGCAGGGGAAAAGCGTCCCCGTCGCGGTAATGCGAATGCGGTTGCAGCTCGCGCAGAAATTCTCGGTGAGCGGCGTGATGAAGCCGATCCGTCCGCCGGTTTCGGCGACGTCGAAATAACGCGACGGCCCGCCGGTCCGGTGCGTGCTCGGGGCCAAAGTGAAATGCTGTGCCAGTGCCGCACGCACCGCCGATAGCGGGAGGTAGCGATCAGTCCGGTCCTCCTCGATCGACCCGAGGGGCATCGTCTCGATCAGGCTGAGATCGAAACCGCGCGCGCCGCACCAAAGCAGCATCGGCGCGATCTCGTCTTCATTGCTCCCCTTCAGCGCCACCATGTTGATCTTGACGCGCAGCCCCGCGGCGGCGGCTGCATCGATCCCCGCCAGCACACGCGCCAGATCGCCGCCGCGCGTGATCGCGCTGAACCGCATCGGGTCGAGACTGTCGAGGCTGACGTTGATCCGCGCGAGGCCGGCTTGCGCCAGCGCCTCCGCCGCCCCTGCCAATTGCGTTCCGTTGGTGGTCAGCGTCAGTTCGTCCAGCCCGCGTCCACGCCAATTTCCCAATGCCTGGGCCAGCGCGAGCACGCCCGGCCTGACCAGCGGCTCGCCTCCGGTCAGGCGGATACGCCGCACGCCGCGGCCGATCAGGATCGCGCCGAGTTCCGCAAGTTCGCCGATGCTCAGCAATTCCG
>JBBSLM010000605.1:0-1302 GCA_038255245.1 Sphingomonadales bacterium | reverse complement strand
GCTGAACGACGTCACCGTGCTCACCCTTTTCCTGCTGCCCGAAATCAACCTGCAATTGCGCCCCAAGATCCTGCTGCAGATGCGCCCCGGTTCGCGGGTCGTCAGCAACACGTTCGACATGGGCGATTGGCGGCCCGATGCGCGCCGCGACGTGGGCGGGACGACGATCCTGATGTGGACGGTGCCGGCCCGGGTCGAAGGACGCTGGCGGCTGACCCAGGGCGAAGCTTCGGCCGACCTGGCACTCAGCCAGAGCTTCCAGGATCTTTCGGGTCAGGCCGGGGGCCGGGACCTCGGTGAGCCGAGCCTCACCGGCGACCGGATCGCCTTCACCGCCGATCTCGGCCAGGGCGCGCGCCGGTTCGAAGGGCGCGTCGAGGGCGACCGCATCATTGGCGAGGGCTGGGAAGCGGTCCGCAGCGGGAACTGATCCGTCATGCCGGTCGTGATTGCCGGGCTGATCCTGTCCTTTCTGGTGATGATGCTGTTCGGCGATTCCGAACTGGATCGGACCTTGCTGGTGCTGCTCGACGGGGACAGGCTGTCGAGCCTCAACCCGGCCGCGACGCTCATCCATTGGTGCGCGCAGCCTTTGCCGCTGCTGGTGTTGATCGTCGCCGGGACCGGGTTGCTCCTCGCCTTGCGGCGGTGGCGCGACGCGGCCTTGCTCAGCGGTATCGCGATTGCCGGATGGCTGCTCACGCTGGCCGCGCAGCACCTCACCCTACCGCTTAGGCCAATGACCGGGAGAAGCCCAATGGCGGGCGCGGTCTATCCAGACATGAGCGCGACGCTTGCGACGATCGCGGGCTTCGCGACCGCCTATTTGCAGACCCGCCGCGCCCCGGCCCGTGGCTGGGCGCTCGCGGCCGCGGCGACCTTCGCGCTGGCGGCGGGTGTTGCCGCGATCATGACCGAAGCCGCCTGGCCGAGCAGCGTCGTGGGCGGCTGGGCACTCGGCCTCGCCTGGGTGTTGTCGGTCCTGCTGATCGCCCGCGCCGACATCGGCGACGGGACGCGGGAGCATTAGTCGCGGCGAAAGGCGAGGATCAAATTGTTCGCCGGCATCTCGACCAGCCGGTCAATCCCCAGCCCAGCGGCCGCCGCCGCATCGGTCACCTCCTCCACCGTGCGCAGGCCCCACGCCGGGTTGCGCGATCGCAGCGAAAGGTCGAACGCCTCGTTGCTTGGCGCCGTCTCCACATCGGCACGGCGATAGGGTCCATAGAGGATCAGCGGTGCGCCGCTCGCCAAGAGGCGCGAGGCGCCCCGCAGCAAGCCCAGCGTCGCCGCCCAAGGACT
>JBBSLM010000604.1:0-1305 GCA_038255245.1 Sphingomonadales bacterium | reverse complement strand
GCGGGCGGGCCGGGGAACATCGTGACCCCCGGCAGCCGGTTTACCGGCTGCGCAAAATCCAATGCATCTCTCAGAAGACCTGGAATGTTCTGCGGCGCTGGCTCCACCGGCCTGTGGCCAAGCCACAGGCCGCCCGCCCAAAAAATCCGCCAAAAACAAATCGAAAAAAGTGGACAGCGGGGCTGCACCACGGGTGAAACCAAGGCGTGTCTAACGTGCCTGTCTCTCCGCCGCCCACCGCCCAACCCTATTACACCATGCTCCGCGCTGCCGATCCTCATTTCGCCCTCCGCCACCAACTCGTCGCCTATGCCCGCGCCCACGGGATCAAGCCCGCCGCCCGCCACTTCGGCTGCCAGCGCAATACCGTCCGCAAATGGCTCCACCGCTTCAAAGCTCTCGGCCACGCCGGCCTCAAAAGCCACTCCCGCGCCCCCAAGTCCTGCCCACACAAGACCGACTCCGCTCTCGAAGCCAGGGTCGTCGCCCTGCGCAAGAAGACCCCGGGCTTCGGCGCCCGCCGCCTCATCGCCGAGTTCGATCTGCCCCTGGGTCATGACGCTGCCCAGCGCATCCTCCGCCAGCACCAGCTCACCCGCACCCGCCGCAAAAAACATCGGCGCAAGAACGACCTGCGCGCCGTCAAGGCCGCCTACGCCCCTTTCACCCGCTTCCAGATGGATGTCAAATATCTCACCGACATCCCCGTCTACTGGTCCCAGATGCAAGCCTTCAAACTCCCCCGCTTCCAATACACGATCCGCGAACTCTCCGGCGGCGCCCAGTTCCTGGCCTACAGCAACGAACTCTCCAAGACCTACGCCACACTGGCCGTCGAGCGCTTCCTGCGCCACCTCCGGGACCACGGGATCGACACCACGGAGATCATCATCACCACCGACCTGGGCGTGGAGTTCGACGGCGACACTGTCCACTACCGGCCCGAGAGTTTTCATCTCACCATCGAGCAACGCTTCGGAGCCAGGCACCGCTTCAACCCGCCCTCCTGTCCCAATGCCAACGCCGATGTCGAGAGCGTCCACGCCACCATCGAGACCGAGTTCTTCGATGCCCAGGCCTTCGACCATCGCCGCGATTTCTTCGCCAAGATCGGCACCTACCAGCTCTGGTACAATGTCGCCCGCAAGAACGGCTCCCGTGGTTACAAGAGTCCGCTGGACCTGCTGGCCCTCAAAAACCAGGACCGCCCCAAGAAAATCTCTCCCAAGATCTTCTTGCTTCATCCCATCGCCTTGGAATCTCTTCTCCCCAACACAAGGGGTCATGATGTTCCCCGGCCCGCCG
>JBBSLM010000603.1:0-1308 GCA_038255245.1 Sphingomonadales bacterium | reverse complement strand
GGCACCGTGACCCTTGCCCAGGAAGTCGAGACGCTGAAACTCTATCTCGAGATCGAGAAAATGCGCTTCGAAGACCGGCTCCAGCCGCGGTTCGAGATCGACCCGCAGGTGGAAAAAGCGCGCCTCCCTTCGCTGCTGCTGCAGCCCCTGGTCGAAAATGCGATCAAATATGCGGTGACGGTGCAGGAGGAGGGGGCGGAGATCGCGGTGGAGGGACGCCGGGTGATCGATCGCCTGCTGATTACCGTGTCCGATACCGGGCCCGGGCTTGAAGCCAAGCCGAACCGCGCCACATCTACCGGCGTCGGTCTGGCGAACATTCGCGACCGTCTGGCGCAGGCCTATGGCGACAATCATCGCTTCGAGACAGAGAGCATCAAGTCCGGGGAGGGTCGGCCGGGGGGCTTCCGCGTCCTGATCGACATTCCCTTCCAGACCGAAGCCGAGGAGCTGAAATGACCATCCGCACCATCCTGGTCGACGACGAGCCACTGGCCACCCAGGGCCTGAGGCTGCGCCTGGAGCGGTTCGACGACGTAGAGGTGATCGACACCTGCCTGAACGGCCGCGAGGCGATCCGGTCGATCAAGACGCACAAGCCCGACCTCGTCTTCCTCGACATCCAGATGCCGGGCTTTGACGGTTTTTCGGTCGTGCAGGGCCTGGCCGAAGTCGAGCCGCCGCTGATCGTCTTCGTCACTGCCTATACCGATCACGCCATCCGCGCGTTCGAGGCCCAGGCGGTCGATTATCTGATGAAGCCGGTCGAGGATGACCGCCTCGCCGATACGCTCGACCGCGTCCGCCAGCGCCTGTCCGAGAAGCGCAGCGTCGAGGAAGCCGATCAATTGCGCGAAGTGCTGGCCGAGGTCGCCCCGGAGGCGGCCGAGGAAGTGCAGGCCTCGGTCGCGGACGATTCGCCCGCCTCGAACCGCTTCGAGAAAATGATCAACATCAAGGATCGCGGCCAGATTTTCCGCGTGGACGTGGATTCGATCGAGAAGATCGACGCGGCCGGCGATTACATGTGCATCTACACCGCCGACAACACTTTGATCCTGCGCGAAACGATGAAGGATCTGGAAAAGCGGCTCGATCCGCGTCGGTTCCAGCGCGTCCACCGTTCCACCATCGTCAATCTCGATCTGGTCAAGCAGGTGAAGCCGCACACCAATGGCGAATGCTTCCTGGTGCTGGACAGCGGCGCGCAGGTGAAGGTCAGCCGCTCCTATCGCGACGTGGTGGCCCGCTTCGTCCATTGACCGCAAGGATCGGGAGGGACGAGGCAGCGCCGTCAGCCGCCGCGGT
>JBBSLM010000602.1:0-1309 GCA_038255245.1 Sphingomonadales bacterium | reverse complement strand
GCAGCCGGACCATTTCGCGCGCGCCGCAGTGATCGCTTCGGCGGCGATCATCGCGCACAGCTTCGTCGATTATCCGCTGCGGACGGCCGGGATCGCCACCGTCTTCGCCATCTGCCTGGCGCTGATGGCGCAGCCGCGCCCATCGGCGCGAGTCCGTGCCAGCCGTGAGAGCGGCGAGGACGGTCCCCGCCATCTCAGCGCATGATGGCGGGTTGGCGCGCGCGCCTGGGGCGTTAAGGGAGGCGCATGGCAAATTTCGCACTTATCGGAGCCGCCGGCTATATCGCTCCGCGCCACATGCAGGCGATCAAGGCGACCGGACACCGGCTGGTCGCCGCGCTCGACCCGAGCGATTCGGTCGGCGTGATCGACAGCTATTTCCCCGACAGCAGCTTCTTCACCGAGTTCGAGCGGTTCGACCGGCACGTCGACAAGCTGTCGCGCGGCGGCCATGAAGACCGGATCGACTATGTGTCGGTCTGCTCGCCCAATTATCTGCACGACGCCCATATCCGCTTTGCGTTGAGGGCCGGGGCCGATGCGGTGTGCGAGAAGCCGGTCGTGTCGAATCCGTGGAACATCGACGGCCTGCTGGAGATGGAGGAAGCGACCGGGCGGAAGGTCAACACCATCCTGCAGCTGCGCCTGCACCCGGCGATCATCGCGCTGAAGCAGACGATCGAAAGCGCCCCCAACGACCGCAAGCATGAGGTCGACCTCACCTACATCACTTCGCGCGGCCGCTGGTATCTGCACAGCTGGAAAGGCGACGTCGGCAAATCGGGCGGGATCGCCACCAATATCGGCGTCCACTTCTTCGATATGCTCCATTTCCTGTTCGGCCGCGTGCAGGAGAATAGAGTCCATCTGAACGATGATCTGCGCGCCGCGGGCTATCTGGAATATGAGCGGGCGCGGGTGCGCTGGTTCCTGTCGGTCGATGCGGCCGATCTGCCGGAGGCGCAGCGCGAGGCCGGGCAGCGGACCTTCCGCTCCATCACCATCGACGGCGATGAAATCGAATTTTCCGGCGGCTTCACCGATCTGCACATCGTCAGCTACGAGCGCATTCTGGCGGGCGACGGCTTCCGCCTGGAGGAAAGCCGCTCCGCGGTCGAGGCGGTCACCCACATCCGCCACGCCACGCCGGAGCCGCTGACGGGCGACTATCACCTGTTCGCCAAGGGCCGATCGTGAGCGACTATTTCGTCCACGAAAGCGCCATCGTGGATGCGGGCGCGCAGATCGGCGAGGGGTCGCGCGTCTGGCATTTCGTCCACGTCTGCGCCGGAGCGCGGATCGGCAAGGG
>JBBSLM010000601.1:0-1312 GCA_038255245.1 Sphingomonadales bacterium | reverse complement strand
CTGACCTGCGCCACCGCGATGGCGCTGGCGGTGCTGGCCAGCTTCGGCTTCTCGCCAGATGCCCTGTTCGCCCGCGCGGTGGAAGTGAAGACGCAGCTCGCCGAGGCCGCCGGCGATCCGGATGCCGCCGCGCGGGGCGCGTCGATCATGGGCCCAGGCAATTTCATCCGCGATCCGATCAGCGCCATTTCGTTCGGCATGGCGCTGATGTTCGGCACGGCCGGGCTGCCGCACATCTTGATGCGCTTCTTCACCGTTCCGGACGCGAAGGCGGCGCGGACCAGCGTGTTGTGGGCGACCGGCTGGATCGGCTATTTCTACATCCTCACCTTCATCATCGGCTTCGGCGCGATCGTGCTGGTGGGATCGGACCCGAGCTTTCTTAGCGCCGAGGGAACGCTGCGCGGCGGCGGCAACATGGCGGCGATCCATCTGGCCGACGCGATCGGCGGCAATCTCTTCCTGGGCTTCGTCTGCGCGGTTGCGTTCGCGACCATCCTGGCGGTGGTGGCGGGCCTGACGCTATCGGGCGCGAGCGCGGTCAGCCACGATCTCTATGCCTCGGTGATCAAGAAGGGTCAGGCGACCAGCGAAGAGGAAATGCGCGTCTCGCGGCGCACCGTGGCGGTGCTCGCGGCGGTGGCGATATTGTTGGGGATATTGTTCGAAACGCAGAACGTCGCGTTCATGGTCAGCCTCGCCTTCGCGCTCGCCGCGTCGGGCAATTTCCCGGTTCTGGTGATGAGCGTGCTGTGGCGCGGCTGCACGACGCGCGGGATTGTCTGGGGCGGGACGATCGGGCTGGTGACGGCTTTGGTGCTCACCATCCTGTCGCCCGCGATCTGGACCGCGACCTTGGGCCTGAGCGGAACGCCGCCATTCCCCTATACCTCGCCCACCATCTTCTCGATGCCGCTCGCCTTCCTGCTGATCTGGCTGGTGTCGATCACCGACAAGAGCGGCCGCGCCGAACTGGACCGCGCCGGCTACCTCGCCCAGCGGGTGCGGGCGGAAACCGGCATCGGCGCGGAGAAGGCAGGCGCGCACTGAGACGCTGGCTTTCGCTCGTAAAGCGGACAAGGCCAGCCCTGGATGCGCCTCAGGCCACCTTCACGAGCCGGCACCTAATCCCGATCGGCAGGGCTGCGCCTAGGATCGACCGGGTTGGAAACCGCTCGCTCCGGCTCCGCAGGGACCGGCGCGCCGCCGGGCCGGGCCGCCGCGACCTCGGCGTATCCGCTACAATATCGGGCGCCGGCTGAGCCGCCGAGCACCTGCACCCCACAATAGTCCCTGGGGCGCATGACCACAT
>JBBSLM010000600.1:0-1317 GCA_038255245.1 Sphingomonadales bacterium | reverse complement strand
CTCTCGCGGCCCGAACCCGGACCCTTCACTTCGACCTCGAGCGTGCGCACGCCATGTTCGGCGGCCTTCTTGCCCGCATCCTCGGCCGCGACCTGGGCCGCATAAGGCGTCGATTTGCGCGAGCCCTTGAAGCCCATCATCCCGGCGCTGGACCAGGCAATGGCATTGCCCTGCGCGTCGGTGATGGTGATCATCGTGTTGTTGAAGCTGGCGTTCACGTGGGCGACGCCGGCGGTGATGTTCTTGCGCTCGCGGCGGCGAAGGCGCTGGGGGGCTTGTGCCATGGAAGTCTATCCTGACTAAATCTTGCGTGACGCCGGAGCCGGGGCTGCGGCGGAGAAGGAAGCGGTTGCGCGCTTACTTCTTCTTGCCGGCGATCGGCTTGGCCTTGCCCTTGCGGGTGCGCGCATTGGTGTGCGTGCGCTGGCCGCGAACGGGAAGGCCGCGACGGTGACGCAGGCCGCGATAGCAGGCCAGGTCCATCAGGCGCTTGATGTTCATCGCCACTTCGCGGCGCAGATCGCCTTCGACCATATAGTCGGCGTCGATCGTCTCGCGGATCTGCAGGACTTCCTGGTCGGTCAGATCCTGCACCCGCCGCTCGGCCGGAATGCCCAGCTTCGCGACGATCTGCTTGGCCTTCGCCGGCCCGATGCCGTGAATATATTGAAGCGCGATCTCCACGCGCTTCGCCGTGGGAATATTAACACCCGCAATACGTGCCATGTAATAATTTCTCCTAAGCTCCACAGGAACGCTGGCTTTTCGTTCCCATCTCGTCGCGTTGGTCGCCGGAAACGGGCAAAACCGACGCGCGCGCAAGGGCACGCCGCCGGGTAGCCGGTTAACGGGATGGCGCGGAGATAGGAGGGGCGACAGGCGGTGTCAACCGCCGTGGACGTCGCCCGGTTCCCTATTTTTCCGCGCGGCCATTTGCTTGCGCGCCATGACGATCGCCGCGGCGACGCAGGCGCAGAAGAGCCCGCCTTCGAGGCTGGCGGTGGCACTTTCTGTGAGCGTCCCAAAGCCTTGCTCGCCGAACAAGGCGCCGATCCCATCGACACGAAAGCGCGACTCAGGAAAGCGGGTGGCGAGGAGGGCTAGGGTGCCGGCCATGAGCTTTCCACCGAGCAAGGCCGTGGAAAGGCCCGCCGCGAGGCCTGCAAGCGCGCCGGCGATTGCGCCGCGGCGGATCGAGGGCCGGCCGGTCCCGCCGAGCCACACGCCGAGGCCGGTGGCGGCGCCGAGCAAAGCGCCTTCCGGCGCGCCGGTGACCCGGATCGGGGCATAGCCCACCAGCAGGGTGAAGGCGTCGCG
>JBBSLM010000599.1:0-1318 GCA_038255245.1 Sphingomonadales bacterium | reverse complement strand
GCCGGCGGACGGGTGATCGCGGACTGGCCGGGACTGGGCCGCGCGCAGCTGCATGAAGGGCGAGACCTCAGGCCGACCATCGGCCTGGACGCGATGCTCGCCAGCGCAATGGCGCAGCATTTCGGGCTGGATTTCGGGCGGGTCGCGCCGGCGCTGTTCCCGAACAGCGCCGGGTTGCGGCCGATCGAGGGGCTGATCCGGGCCTGAGTTAAGGCGCGAACCACATGTAGGCGAGGATCATCAAAGGCGCGGAGACCAAAGCGGTGAGGCCGGCATAGGCCAGCGCCTGGGCGGTGCCCGGGAGGGTGCGTTCCATCAGCCGCGCGCCGGCGTCAGACGCCAGCCGAGACCGGGCAATTTCTCCATCGCGCGGGCGCAGACCACGCATACGCTGACGAAGCTGCCATGATCCCAGCGGCTCGCGTCGATATCCGGCACGTGCCGGCCCAGCAGGCTGTGCAGGCTCATCGCAAGACGCCAATGCTGTCGTGCAATACGCCCTCGGCGCGCTTGGCGGCGGCGAATTGCGTCGATGCGACTTCCAGCAGGCGCCTTTTCTCGAAGCTCGCCTCGAGCCGGCCCAGCAAATCGCCCCGCTCCTGCCAGCTGGCGGCGCTCGCCTCGAACTTGCGGCGGCCATTGTGGGTGTCCGTGCCGTCGGCCAGCACCCGATCGGCGGCGGCGCGGCCATAGCAGAGCGCCGCGGTGTCGCGATTGGCGTTCGCGCCGTGATTGATCCTGTTCATCGTAGAAATCCTTTTCCGCCGGCAAGCGAGAGGCTGTGTCTCTCTGTCCCGGGACGCTTGCGGGAAAAGGCCGGGTGATGTGACTGATATGGGGTACCGGGGGCGAATTACGAGGGTGGGGCCCCCGGTCGCCCTGCCCGGACAGGCGGGAGCGGGGGCCAGTCGCGGGCGATCCCGGGCGGCTGGAGCCGGGGCCGGAAGGTTCATCGCGTGCGGCCGGAAGGTTCTTCGCGTGTCGAAGGTTCACACCCCCTGGGCGAAAAATCAGGACGAACCTTCGAACCTTGCAGCTCTGCCGCGAAACGGCGGGCCGCGAGGTGCTGGCCGGCGCGGCGGGCGGCGGCGGCGCGCTGGAATTGCCTGGCGAATATGAAAGCGGCGCAGCAGGCACGGGCGAAAGAGGCGGCGTCGGGCCGGTGCCGCAGGCGGGCGGCGGTTTGCGGGCTGGCGTGGCACAGAGCGGCGGCGCGATCGGCCCGCCCGGTCGCGGCGATGCCGGCGACGTAGAGGCGCTGCCGCTCCGGCGACCAGCCGTCGATGCGGGCGCGCAGCTTCACCGGGGTGAAGTGCAT
>JBBSLM010000598.1:0-1325 GCA_038255245.1 Sphingomonadales bacterium | reverse complement strand
GTCGCGTCGTTAAGCGAATTCGCCGTTAACCAATTCTTTTTATCTTGGTGCGCAGCATGATCCCCGCTGAAAAAGGGGACAGCAGATATGGCACACAGCCTCAAGTCCGCAGCGTTTTTGATCGAGACCCGCATCGCGGATGCGGCGATGGGCAATGTGAACGCGCTGTACGAACTCGGCCTGGCTTATTCCGCCGGCAGCGATGGGGTCGAGGTCGACCTGATCGAAGCGCACAAATGGTTCAATCTGGCCGCGCTTTCGGGCAGCGCGCTCGCGCAGCAATGCCGGGCCGAGATTGCCGACGAAATGACCGCCCGCGAGATCGCCGAAGCGCAACGCGGCGCGCGTGCCTGGCTGGCCGCGACCGAGACGGAACGCCGCGCCGCCTGACAAAACGAAAAGACGTGCCTGCCAAGTGTCGTCAGTCTAGCCTCGCCGGATGGGGAGTGGTGGAGCGGCGAATGAGCGGTGGAGCGAAGCCACGATCGCGCTGCACTGGCTCGGCGCGCTCCTGATCCTGGCCGCGTTGGCGGTCGGTTGGTCCGCCGAACATCTCGCCTCGCGCGACGACCAGCCCCTTCTCTACGAAATCCACTTCTCAATAGGCCTGCTCGCGCTCGGCGTCATGCTGGCGCGGATCGTCTGTCGTTTGAGCCAGCGCCGGCCCGACCGCTCGCATCAGCCGCTCCCGGCGCGATTCGCGGCTTCGGCCGTTCATCTGCTGCTTTATCTCGTGACGTTCGGCGCGCTGCTGAGCGGACTGGTCAACTTCTTGTTCCTCGGGCCAGTGCGGGTGTTCGGCTTCCTCACCGTCCCGCGCCTGTTCGATCCCGAAGCGGACGAGTGGCTGCGCGCTTTGTCCTGGTACGCCCACATTTATTGCTGGTGGGCGCTGGCGGCGCTGGTGCTGCTCCATGCCGCGGCAGCGTTCTTCCATCATTTCGTGAGACGCGACCGGACGTTGCGGGATTTCCTGCCCGGCCGCCGCTGATTCAGGCGGGGTGCCGTTCCAGCACGATATCGCGCCGCGCGACCCATAAGCCGCCGTCGCGGGCAAGGCGGACGGCGCCATTGCCGCCGCGATATTCCATGCGCGAGCGATAGGCGTCGGTAACGCCATGCTCTCCGTCGAAGACGATGTCGTCGAGATAATAAGGCCGCCGCTCCGGCTCGAGCACCATCAAGTGGACATGGGCCGGCATGGTCATGTCCGGGTAGGGGGCGGGCTTGATCGTCCGATAGCCGTAGCGTCCGTCCGCGCCGGTTTTCACCCAGGAACGGAGCAGGCCATGGCGGCGGCTCCATTGGGTTTCCGGCGTGCCGCG
>JBBSLM010000597.1:0-1327 GCA_038255245.1 Sphingomonadales bacterium | reverse complement strand
TGAGCCTATCGGTTCGCAGCGTGATGCTGCGAGCATCTTGTTCGACCTGCCCGGATACCGCGTGATCGGAGTCGGCGACGAACCCCGGGTGGGCCGCTGGGTCGACGTCGAGATCGACCACCGGGCGGCGTGCTCGGCCTGCGGAGTGGCGCCGTCGCGGGTGCACTCGACGCGGTGCCAGCGGCTGCGGGACGTCCCGCACGCACCGGTGGTGATCTGGCGCAAACGCCGCTGGTTCTGCGACAACACCACCTGTCCCGCAACAACGTTCAGCGAACACACTGACCAGGTGCCCGCGTACGCCCGCTCCACCACCCGCCTCGGCGTGCATGTGGTCGACGCCGTCACCCGCTCCGGGCGTGCTGTCCGCGAGGTCGCTGCGGCCTGCTCGGTGTCCTGGTGGCTGGTGCAGGCCTGCCTGCATTCCGCGGCACTGGCACTGCCGAAGGTCGACCGGCTGCCGGTACGCAGGATCGGGATCGACGAGCACCGCTTCCGTCGGGTGCGCTTCTTCAAGGACAGGGCCGGCAAGTGGTGCCGGTACGAGCCTTGGATGTCGACCATCGTCGACCTCGACACCGGCCAAGTCCTCGGGGTGGTCGACGGCCGCGACAACGCCGGCGTCAGGGCGTGGCTGGCCGCACGGACACCATCGTGGCGTGAGCGGATCGAGGTCGTCGCGATCGACCCGTCCGCGGCGTTCGCCAAGGCGATCCGGGAGATGCTGCCCCGGGCAGCGGTCAGTGTCGACGGATTCCATCTTGTCATGAAGGCCAACGATGCACTCACCGCTGTGCGGCAACGGCTTTCGCATCAACAGTTCGGTCGTCGTGGCCGCAGGTCGGACCGGGTGTGGGCGCACCGGTTGCTGTTGCTCCGCGGCGGGGACACCCTTTCAGCGGCGGGGATGACGCGACTTCAAACCCTGTTCCACGCCGACGATGCGACCGGCGAACTCGAGGCGGCCTGGACGGTCAAGGAACAGCTACGGCGGCTGCTGGCCTGTTCCTCGCTCACGGATGCGTATGAGGAGAAGATGCGTTTGGGCTACTGCGTGATGATCGCGGACATGGCCGAGACCGACACCTTGTGGTCGCTGATCTGCCGGTGGTGGGAGCAGATCGAGGTTCTCGTCGTCACCGGCGTGAGCAACGCCAAGACCGAGGCCGCGAACACCGCGATCAAGAACATCAAACGCACCGGGCGAGGGTTCCGGAACGAGGACCAATACCGTGCCCGTATTCTGCTGGGCAGTGCCGCACGGACGTTGGCATGAACACACTCACTGCAGAACCCCCGGCGCCTTCACGCGCTACCGGGAAGAGCC
>JBBSLM010000596.1:0-1332 GCA_038255245.1 Sphingomonadales bacterium | reverse complement strand
TCCGCGCCCCAACATGATGCCCTCGGCTGGAGCGTTCGCGATGCGGATGCAGGCGCTCGGCATCGGCCATGACGACCGGATCGTGCTGTACGACGATTCGCCCCTCCGCAATTCCGCCCGCGCCTGGTTCATGCTGCGCGCCTTCGGTGCGAAGCAGGTCGCGATCTTGGACGGCGGCATCGCGAAATGGCGCGCCGAAGGCCGGCCGGTCGAGGCGGGTCCCGGCCAGACCCGCGAAAAGCAATTCACACCGCAGCCGCAGGCAGCGGGTGTCGTGGACATGGCCTTCATGCGCGCCAACCTCGATACCGGCGGCGTTCAGGTCGCCGACGCCCGCTCCGCCGAGCGCTTCGACGGCGGCGGCCCGCCCGACGCGCACGGCGTTCCCGGCGGCCACATCCCCGGCTCCGCGAACCTGCCCTACGGGCGCCTGTTCAACGAAGACGGCACCTGGAAGCGCGGCGAGGTACTACAAGCAGAATTCGACGGCGCCGGGATCGACCCGGCCCAGCCCTTGGTCGCCACCTGCGGCTCCGGCGTCACCGCCAACGCGATCCTCTTCGCAGCACATTTGCTGGGCCACGAAGGCCGGCTCTATGATGGCAGCTGGTCCGAATGGGGCGCCGACCCGAGCGCGCCGAAGGCCGCCCGATGAGCAAGAAGAAGGACGTAGCCCCGGCCACCCACCTCGCCTCCGCAGGCCGCCGCAAGGAATGGACAGGCCCTCTCGTCAATCCGCCCGTGTCGCGCGCCTCCACTATCCTGTTCGACAGCGTCGCCAACCTGCAGGCGGCCAAGCCGCAGATCGGTAGCTACCATTATGGCCGCTCCGGCACGCCAACGACCTGGGCTTTGTGCGAAGCGCTCACCGAAATGGAGCCCGGCGCCGGCGGCACCCGGCTTTTCCCTTCCGGCGCAGCGGCGGTGTCGGCGGCGTTGCTGATGGTGCTCGACGCCGGCGATGAATTGCTGATGGTCGACAGCGCCTATGCGCCCACGCGGCTGCTCTGCGACACCCTGCTGAAACGCTACGGCATCACCACGCAATATTATGACCCGCTGATCGGTGCCGGCATCGCCGATCTGATCGGGCCCAAGACCAAGGCAATCTTCCTCGAAAGCCCCGGCTCGCTCAGCTTCGAAGTGCAGGACGTGCCCGCCATCTGCGCCGTCGCCCGCGAGCGGGGCCTTGTCACCCTGATCGACAACACTTGGGCGACGCCTTTGCTCTTCCCCGCGATCGAACGCGGCTGCGACGTCTCCATCCTCGCCTGCACCAAATATATCGGTGGCCATTCGGACCTTATGCTGGGGTCGGTGACGGTGCGCCCG
>JBBSLM010000595.1:0-1339 GCA_038255245.1 Sphingomonadales bacterium | reverse complement strand
TCCGCTCGGCCCAGGTTCGGCCCGCGCGCCTATCTTTTCGAAGAGGTGGTTCATGGAGCTTCAGCAGGGTGGCAATACCGGCGTCGGCAGCATTCCGCTGACGATCGCCGTCGAGCTCAACGCGCCCTCCGGTTCCGAAGTCGACGTCTCCGCCTATCTGCTCGCCGAAAATGGCAAGGTCCGCGGCGACCATGACATGGTTTTCTACAATCAGAAGGAAGGCGGTGGCGGCGCGGTCCGGCTGAGCCAGCAAGGTCCGTCCGGCACGACCTTCGAGGTCGATCCGTCGCGGCTTCCCGCCGACATCGCGAAAATCGTCTTCTGCGCCACGCTCGACCGGGGGACATTCAGCGGGGTCTCGAATGCCCGCATCCTGGTGCGCGGCGGCGGCGCGGACGTCGCCACCTATGCGCCGCAACTCGCCGGCGCGAGCGAAGCGGCAATGACCTTCGGCGAACTCTACAAGCGCAACAATGAATGGAAATTCCGCGCGGTCGGACAGGGCTTTAACGGCGGGCTCGGCCCGCTCGCCCGCTCCTATGGCGTGGTCGTGGACGAGCCCGCTGCGGCGCCACCCCCTCCCCCTTCGGCACCCCCACCGCCGCCACCTCCCCCACCGCCCCCGCCTCCGCCCCTACCGGCGACTGCGCCACCGCCGCCCGCGGCGAGCCCGGTCAATCTCGGCAAGGTGACGCTCGATAAGCCGAACCAGTCGGTCAGCCTGGAGAAACGCGGCGGTTCGTTCGGCGAGATCGTCGTCAATCTGAACTGGACCCGCGGCAAGAAGGGCTTTTTCGGCAGCAAGGGCATCGACCTGGATCTCGGCTGCCTGCTTGAGCTCGCCAACGGCCAGAAGGGCGTCGTGCAGGCGCTCGGCAACGTGTTCGGCGATTTCTACGGACCGCCTTACATGCAGCTCGACGGCGACGATCGCACGGGCGACGTGTCGAAGGGCGAGACGATGCGGATCAACGGCGCCCATTGGAACGAAATCCGCCGCATCGCGATCTTCGCCAATATCTACGAAGGCGCGCCAAACTGGTCTTCGACCGACGGCATCGTCACCGTCACCATGCCCGATCAACCGCCGATCGAGGTGCGCATGACCGAAGGGCGCAACGACAAGCGGCTGTGCGGGGTTGTGCTGATCGAAAACGACAATGGCGCGCTGAAGGCGACGCGGATCGTACGCTATTACCGCGACCAGAGCGAACTGGACCGCGACTATAATTGGGGCCTGCGCTGGGTCGCCGGCAGCAAAGACTGAACAGGGAGAAGACCGGGTGATCCGGAAATATTATACGGGGTCGATCCTCTTTACGATCGTCTGCATGGGGCT
>JBBSLM010000594.1:0-1339 GCA_038255245.1 Sphingomonadales bacterium | reverse complement strand
TCTTCGCGACGACCATGTGCTGGACGCGGTGATCCCGGCGGCGGTGCCGATCCCGCCGATCGCGGAGGTGCAGCAGGCGCTGCAGCAGGCGGCGCTCATGGTGTCGGGCGAGGATGAGGAGGCGCTGAAGGAAAGGCTGCGCACGGGCACGGTGGTGACCACCGACGATCGTAATTGGGAGCTCAGATATTCCTCGTCGGCGCTGTTGTTCAATCAGTCGCGCGCGGTGGCGATCGACATGGAAAGCGCGACGATCGCGGCGCAGGGCTATCGCTTCCGGGTGCCCTATGGGACATTATTGTGCGTGTCCGACAAGCCGCTGCACGGCGAGATCAAGCTGCCCGGGCAGGCCAACCGCTTTTACGAACGGGCGATCGAGGAGCATGTCCGGATCGGGATTTTGGCCTGCGATCTGATGCGGAAGAACAGCCGGCGGCTGCACAGCAGGAAGCTGCGGGCGTTTAACGAGCCGGCGTTTCGGTAAAGATTCACCACCGTCACCCCGGACTTGATCCGGGGTCTGCCTGCCTTCCGCGGCCAAAGTAGAAGGCGGATGCCGGATCAAGTCCGGCATGACGAATGGGCAGATTAAGCCCCCGCCCCCTCCGCTAAGCAGGTCGGCACAATCTCGACGATCGTGTCGCCCGCGCGCAGCGCCTTCGCGCCTTCCTCCCAAAAGCCGACCGGCTCGCCGTCGCGGTAGAGGCGGACGCCAAGGCCGGTGGCGATGGCCGACAAAGGGTGGCCGATTTCCGCCGACGTGGCGGGGCGCTCCACCAGCCGGACGCGGCCGGACATGCTGGCGAGATCGGCCAGGTAATCGTGGACGATGGGCCCTTCGGTGGAGCTGGCCATGAGCAGACCAGAGAAGCTGACCGGGTTGATCACCGTGGTCGCGCCGGCCTGACGGGCGAGCAATTCATTGTCGGCGTTGCGGACCTTCACGGTGACGCGCAGGTCCGGCGCGAGATGCCGGGCGGTGAGGGTGACGAGGATCGAGGTGTCGTCGCTGCCGGCCGAGACGATCAGGGCGCGGGCGCGCGCAACCCTCACCGCGCTCAGCGTCGTATCGCGGGTCGCGTCCGCCTGCAGGACAGCGCAGCCCAGTTCCTCGGCTTGCTCGAGATTCCCCGCGCTCCCGTCAATCACGACGATGTGGCCGGGCGGGGTGCCGCGCGCGATCAGCTCTCGCACCGCCTGGCTCCCGCTGACGCCGAAGCCGACGACGACGATGTGGTCGTGAAGCCCGCTTTGTAGCCGCTGCATGATCCATTTGCTCCAGACGCGCTTGATGACGAAGGTGTAGGCCGTGCCGGCCAGGATGAGGATGAAGAAAATC
>JBBSLM010000593.1:0-1357 GCA_038255245.1 Sphingomonadales bacterium | reverse complement strand
ATCGTCCGGCCCGGTGCGGACGATGTCGATCCCGCAAATGTGCGCGTAAATGCCGTGCGGCGGCCGCGCACCGGCGACGGGAATGCAATATTGCGGATTGCCGAGGACGATCTCGGCCGGGATCACGCCCTCCGCGATGATCCGCCGCGCGCCATAGACGTCGTCGATGAAGGCGTTGATCGCGCGCACGCGCTGCTCGAGGCCGACCGAGAGCCGCGCCCATTCGTCGGCGGCGAAGATGCGCGGCACGATGTCGAACGGAATGATCCGCTCCGCCGCTGCCTCCTCGCCATAGACGGCGAAGGTCACGCCCATTTGCCGGAACGCAGCCTCCGCCGCTTGCTGGCGGCGCTCGAGCTCGGCGGGCGGAATATCCTTCAGCCATACGGCGAGCGGTTCGAAGCCTGGACGGGCAGCGCTGCCCCTGCCCCACAATTCATCGAACGCCGCGCGCTTCACCATCCTGTCGCCCATGCCTTAAATGTGGCGCGTCCTCAATGAGATCACTTCACGCCGTCCGACCGCGCCGAAACAGCTGCGCGACGAAGCGCCGGAGCGTGAAGAGCAGCCAGATCATCAACGCGAGCAGGGCCAGGGCGATCCCCGCGGCGGTGACCGGGTAAGCGAGGGCCAGCGCGAGCAAACCGGCGGTCGCGATGTCTTCGCCGGTCGAGACCGCGATGTTGCTGAACGGCTCCGGGCTGGTGTTCACCGCCAGCCGGGTCGCGGCCTTGGCGGCGTGCGTCATGAAAGCCGCGCCGCCGCCCATCAGGAAGACGAGGGCCTGCCCGACCGGCTCGCCCGGATCGATCACCGCCAGTGACAGCAAGGCGCCGCCGACCGGACGAATGAAGGTGTGCACGCCGTCCCACAGCGAATCGACCAGCATGATCTTGTCGGCCAGGAATTCCGCAACCGCGCCGACGCCGGCAACGCCCAGTACCCAGGGATTGGCGAGGATTTCGAGGCCGGAAAGCTGCTCCGGCAAAGCGAGCCAGCCCCAGCGCATGGCCAGGCCGACGATCAAGGCGGTGAGGTAAAGCCGCCAACCGGCCAGCAGGCTGGCGCTCGCCGCCATGCCGATCACTTCCGCGCCCATGGCCCGACGCTCCCATTCACACGCCGTTCAGCGGCCCGGCGCTTGCTGTCCGCCTCTGTTCAGACACACTTCCGGCACAATGGAAAGGCTTAGGACATGCTTGGCCTTCCCCCACAGCTTCGCTAAGAGCCGCACCATGCTGAAAATGTCACGTCCGCTGCTTGCTCTCATGCTCGGCGCCGCCCTCGTCCCGCTCGCCGGCTGCGCCAGCGGAAATTCCACCTCGCGGTCCGACCTGCGCTACGTCGCGCGCGACGT
>JBBSLM010000592.1:0-1359 GCA_038255245.1 Sphingomonadales bacterium | reverse complement strand
GCGCTCACCTATATACTCGCTTCGGTCCTCGGATCGTGCCTGCTGCTTGTCGCGGGGCTAATGATCGGGAGAGCCGTGGCATGAGCCAGGACGTACGCCAGTTTACCGTTACCGTTGAGGATGACGGCATCCGCCTCGACCGCTGGTTCAAGCGCAATCTGCCGGAGGCCAATTACACCGCGGTCGCGCGGCTGGCGCGCACCGGACAGCTGCGGATCGACGGCAAGCGCGCCGTGCCGGGCGACCGGGTCGAGGCGGGGCAGGTGATCCGCATCCCGCCGATCGAGCCGGTGCCCGAGACCGCCCCACGACGTGAGCGGCCGGTGCTGAGCGAAGAGGAAATCGCCTTCGCCCGATCGATGGTGATCGAGGAGGATCCGGCGGCGATCGTGCTGAACAAGGTGCCCGGGCTCGCCACCCAGGGCGGCACGAAGACCAAGGAACATGTCGACGGCCTGCTCGGCGGGCTCGTCGCGGAGGATGCGGCGCGGCCGAAGCTGGTGCACCGGCTCGACAAGGATACGTCCGGCGTCCTGCTGGTGGCGCGCACGCCGCGCGCGGCGGCATTCTTCTCCAAGGCTTTTTCCGGCCGGACGGCGCGCAAGATCTACTGGGCGGTGGTGACCGGCGTGCCATCGGTCGCGGACGGGGTGATCGAATTGCCGATCGCCAAGCAGCCGGGCACGGGCGGCGAGAAAATGCATGTCGACGAGGAAGAGGGCCAGTCGGCCCGGACGCGCTACCGGGTGATCGAACGGGCGGGCAACCGCGCCGCCTTCGTGTCGCTGGAGCCCTTTACCGGCCGCACCCATCAGCTGCGCGTGCACATGGCGGCGATCGGCCACCCCATCGTCGGCGACGGCAAATATGGCGGGCCGGAAGCCTATTTGACCGGCTCGATCAGCCGCAAGCTGCACTTGCATGCGCGGCGGCTGCGGATCGATCATCCCGATGGTGGGCGGATCGACGTGATGGCCGAGCCGCCGGAGCATTTCGCCGCGACCCTGGCGTCGCTCGGCTTCGACCAGGCGGACGCCGACCTGGAAATCGAGGACGCGCCGCCGCCGACCCGCGCCGACCAGAAAGCCAAGGCGCGCCAGCATGCCAAGCAGGTTCGCAAGGGCAGGCGCGGCGAGCGGCGCGGTCGCGGCAGCACTGACGCCAGCCGCGGCAGGAGCGCGCGATGAGCGAGGAACCAAGGGAAATCAGCAACGCGACGTGGCGCAACCGCTTCATCCTGGTGAATCTGGCGACGATTTTTGGAACACTCTTCGCCCTGTTCGGGATCGTGCTGTGGCAGACCGATTATGTCGTGACCGGCGGCTCGGTGATCGGCTTCCCGATGGCGCTGATCGGGCT
>JBBSLM010000591.1:0-1371 GCA_038255245.1 Sphingomonadales bacterium | reverse complement strand
CGCGGCGACGACCGGAAGCAGCGCATTCAGATCGTGCGGGGCCAGGCCGCTTTCGATGATCAGATCGAGGTCCCCGCTGGCGAGGCGGCCATAGGCATAACCATCGAGCCCGAAGCGCGTCAGGCGGCAGGCCCGCCGGACGCGATCGAACCCCTCATGCTCCGCCGGCGAGAAGAGGTAGGGATCCGTCGTCGACAGCCGCGCTTCGTCGAGCGCGCGGCACTGGCTGGTTCGAAGCGGCGCGCGCCGGGTGCTGGTGACCAGCTCCGCCACCTCGCCATAGCCAACGAAGCGCTCGCCGAGCCGCGGCGCGTCGATCACGCCCAGGATCGGCCGGCCATGTTCCAGCAAGGCGATGAGAATCGTCCAGGTCGGAAGGCCGCAGATGAAGGCTCGCGTCCCGTCGATCGGGTCCAGGCTCCAGCTATAGGGTCCGGCGGCAGGCCTGGCCCCGAATTCCTCCCCCTCGATGCCATGGTCGGGCAGGCGCGCCTCGATCAGCGCGCGCATCACGCGTTCGGTCTCGCGATCGGCGCGGGTGACCGGATCGAAGGCGCCACCTTCGCTTTTGTCCCGCACATCCCACTCGCCTTCGCGCCAGCGCAGCGCCTCCCCGCGCGCCGCATCGGCCAGGATCTCGGCGAACGCCGCGAAGGCCGCGCGCGCGCTCACGCTTGCCGCTCCGCGTGGCGCGTCTGAAGAATGGCAATGATGTCAGGCCAGCCGATCCCGCGCGCCTCCATCAGGACCGCGACATGATAGAGCAGGTCGGCAATCTCGGAAGCGCATTGCCCCGGCGATGCGGTGACCGCGGCCAGCGCCACTTCGACGCCCTCCTCGCCGACCTTCTGCGCGATCCGGGCCGGGCCTTCGGCCAGCAGACGGCGCGTGTAGCTGCCCTCGTCGCCGCTCGTCGCGCGCTCGGCCACGATGGCGGAAAGGTCGGCCAGCCAGCCCGCCCCGCCTGTGACCGCGCCGTCGAAACAGCTTTGCGTGCCCAAATGGCAAGTCGGGCCCTGCGGATCGGCGAGGATCAGCAGGGCATCGCCGTCGCAATCGCCGTAAACCGCGTGCAGCTTGAGCCTGTTGCCGCTGCTCTCACCCTTCGTCCAGAGCCGCGCCCTGGAGCGGCTCCAGAAGGTGACGGCGCCGGTCGCCAACGTCTGCTCCAGCGCCTCCGGGTTCATATAGCCGAGCATCAGCACGCGCCCCGAACAGCGGTCCTGCACGGTCGCGGGAAGCAGGCCTCCCATCTTTTCCCAGGCGAGAAGTCCGGTGTCGGTGCTCGTCAGCGGCGCATTTCGATCCCGCATGTGGCGAGAAACTCCTTGAGTTCGGGGATGGCGATGAGCCGGTCGTGGAAAACGGTGG
>JBBSLM010000590.1:0-1381 GCA_038255245.1 Sphingomonadales bacterium | reverse complement strand
GGGAGTGTCCGATTAACGGTGGATCCAATCTCGGCGTCGGTTAATTACCGTTCGGGGTGATACGTCCTTCGAAGGTGATCGCGAACGCATTGAGTGCTGGCTTCCACCTCATTGCCCATCGTGCCTTACCTTTCCCAGTGGGGTCCAGTGCACGCGTCGCCAGATACAAGCACTTGAGCGCAGCCTGCTCGGTCGGGAAGTGCCCACGAGCACGCACAGCACGCCTGTAGCGGGCGTTAACGGACTCGATCGCGTTCGTCGAGCAGATCACCCGCCTGATCTCGACGTCGTAGTCCAGGAAGGGAACGAACTCGCTCCACGCGTTGTCCCACATCTTGACGATCGCCGGATACTGACCACCCCACTTTCCGGCGAACTCGGTGAACCGTTCCTTCGCCGCCGACTCCGACGGAGCGGTGTACACCGGCTTGAGATCACGTGCCATCTCATCCCAATATTTTCGGGACGCGAACCGAAAAGTGTTGCGTATCAAGTGAATAATGCATGTCTGCACCACCGCCAGCTCCCACACGGTGTTGATCGCCTCCGGCAGACCTTTCAGTCCGTCGCACACCACGATGCAGACATCGGCAACACCTCGGTTCTTGATCTCCGTGAGCACCGACAGCCAGAACTTCGCGCCCTCACCACCCTCGCCGGCCCAGATCCCCAGAATGTCGCGTTCACCATTGACGGTCACGCCGATCGCGACATACATCGGCCGGTTGGTGACCTGCCCGTCACGAACTTTGACGTGCACAGCGTCGATGAAGATCACCGGGTACACCCGCTCGAGCGGCCGGTTCTGCCACTCGGCCATCTCCCCGACGACTTTGTCGGTGATACGCGAAATGGTGTCCTTCGAAACCGTCGCCCCATAGATGTCCTGGAAGTGCGCGGACACCTCACCAGTCGTCAAACCCTTTGCCGTCAAAGACAAAACGATCTCATCGATACCGGTCAATCGACGCTGTCGTTTCTTGACGATCTGCGGCGCGAACGAGGAATCGATGTCCCGCGGGACGTCGATCTCGACCGGGCCGATCTCGGTGAGCACCGTCTTCGAACGGGTACCGTTACGAGAATTGCCGCTGCCTCGGCCGGCGACATCGTGTTTTTCGTAGCCGAGGTGCTCGGTCATCTCCGCATCCAGTGCGGTTTCGAGGACGTTTTTCGTGAGCTGATTGAGGAGCCCGTTCGGGCCCATCAACTCCACGCCCTGCTCCTTGGCTTGAGCCAGGAGCTGCTCGGCCAACTGCTTCTGATCCACCTCGGTCGCTGCCATGGGATCCAGTGTTTCGGTCATCGTCGATCCTTCCCGCCAAGCTCAGCTCGGCGTGTCGAACCAAGACCGGATCAACCGTTATTCAGACAGTCCCGC
>JBBSLM010000589.1:0-1382 GCA_038255245.1 Sphingomonadales bacterium | reverse complement strand
GTGTCTGGCGCGATCAACCGCCGCGGTAGCAAAGACAGCCAATTGCGTTGATCGCCGATGGCATCTCATCAAGCTGATCTCTTCGACGCCGGCTCGTCTCTCGTCGCGCACACCAGCTCCGGCATCTCCGGGCTTGAACTCGCGCCTGCCTTCCTGAGCGTGGAGGAGGAAGGCTCGCTCATGGCGAGCATCGACGCCGAGGCGCTCGAACCGTTCAAGTTCCAGCAGTGGGAAGGCAAGCGCCTGACCGCGTCCTTTGGCTGGGGCTACGATTTCACCACTGGCCGGCTTGGCACCGCCGCCCCTTTCCCCGACTGGCTGCTCCCGATCCGCGACCGCGCGGCTGGCTTCGCGGGCCTGCGACCCGACGCGCTCGTCCAGGCGCTGCTGATCCGCTACGACGCCGGTGCCGGTATTGGCTGGCATAAGGACCGACCGGTCTTCGGCCATGTCGTCGGCATCTCGCTCGGCAGTCCGGCAACGCTGCGCCTGCGCCAACGCAAGCCCGGCGGGTTCGAGCGCGCCAAAATGCCCCTCGCCCCGCGGTCGATCTATCATCTGACAGGCGACGTGCGGGAGCAATGGGAGCACAGCATTGCGCCGATAGACGCCCCCCGCTGGTCGATCACGTTGCGCAGCCTGGCCTGAGCGCAAGCCGGATGCCCGCGGCTACTCCGCTGACGCCCCCGGCGCCGCCTTCTGCCGACTTGCGGGGCGCGGGCGTTTCTGATCCAGTGGACAAATGAGTTGGAACAGGCGACCGAAGCTGGAACGGCCCGAATATCCCAAGCTGATCCCCGTTGCTGGATTGGCCGAGGATGGGGCGAAAATGTTGGCGCTCGTCAAGAGTCACGATCCCGAGGCTGCCGTCCTCGATGGCGGAGAACGGGGCATGTTCCTGAAGGTCCACAACGAGGCGGCCGAGGCAGCAGCGACCGCGGAAAAACGCAGTTTCCCACTCGCCTGAGCGGCACCCCATTTACGCTCGCGGGCCGGAAAACCATCAGCTGGCCAAAGGGAGCGGTGAGGGCGCAATGGCAGGGCAAATATTGCTGAATGGCGTAAGCCGTGCTGGCCGGCACGAAGCAATCTCGTCAGCCACCGAAGCCCTGCAAAGGAGCGGCGGCTGGATCGATGACGTCCACTTCTTTTCGAACGTGGCGGTGAATGTTCGATGTGTGATCCTGGCAGCGGACGTGCCTCGCCTTGCCGAAGACCTGATCGGCCTCCCGATCGGGCTACGACAAGAGGACACGGCGGCGCTTGGCCGGGCTGCGTCGCGCCTTGCGGGTGACGAGGAGCTTACGTTTTCTCTGCAGATCACATTCGTCCACGACGAGCCAGATCTGCGTCGCCACGTCCCAAGCGTGCCAGGGTAAGCC
>JBBSLM010000588.1:0-1384 GCA_038255245.1 Sphingomonadales bacterium | reverse complement strand
GCGCGATCCTGCACCCCTTCTTCCTTGACGGAGTCGCCGGAGACCGGACGCTCAATCAGCCGGACGGGCTCCACCCCAATTTCGCGGGGATTAAGAAGATGGTGATGGGGATTGCGCCCAAAGTGATGGAAGCGCTGCCGCGCTGATGTTCGTTGCCGTCACCGGATCAGGCCAGTACCAATTCCCGGCCGAAATGCAGGCCGATGCGGCCGTCGCGGATCCAGCGGACGGTGGAATGGACCGGGGTGCAACCGTCGAAGATGATGACGACATGATCGTCGAGGGCCGGCCGCGCGTCGGTCTGCACCATGGCGCCATGGGTGGAGATGTTGATCACCACGGCGTCGGTCGCCCGGCCGCGCAGGAAGAGGGTCGCCGACCGGCCCTCGCCGTCGCGCCGCTCCTCCGCCCGCAGCTCCTCGCGCATCATATTGCGCGGCAGCGTCAGCGCGCGTTGGCGGACATTATCCTGCACGGACTGCATCGTCTCTCGACCCCTTTGTTCAGGGGTCGAGATTAACGATCAGGCGTTACCAAAGAGTCAGCATCAATCGCCGTCGGTATGGGCTCCGGCCGAACCGCCGCTCCCGCCGCCATTCTCCCAGAAATAGGGCTGGCGCTGGCGATTGCCGGTCACCGTCTCGTTCAGCGTCTCCGCCTCGTAGAGGCGGCCGTTCAGCATGACATGGCTGATCTTGTCGCTGTTGCGGATGTCCTCAAGCGGGTTCTGCGTCATCACCACCAGATCGGCCAGCTTGCCGGCCTCGATCGTGCCGAGGTCGCGGAAGCCATAGCCACGGGCGGCATCGACGGTGGCGTGCTGCAACGCCTGCAACGGCGTCGAACCGCCCCGGACATAGCTCCACATCTCCCAATGGGTGCCGAGCCCCTGTTGCTGGCCATGCGCGCCCGTGGTGACGATGACACCGCGATCGGCGAGGCGCTGGGCCTCGCGGGCGGCATATTGATCGACGAACTGGTTGGCGGGGCCGGTTTCGGTCCGCACCCGGCCGGCGAGCGCGCCCGGCGGGGCGTGGCGGGTCAGGATCGGGTGCTGCCAGACCTGCGTCTCCTGCGCCCAATAGGGATCGCCGGCGAGGCCGCCATAGGTCACCACGAGCGTCGGATTGTAGGTCACGCGCGTCTGCGACCACATGTCGACCACATCGTCGTAAAGCCGCGCCTGCGGGACATTGTGCTCCAGCGTGGTGTTGCCGTCCTGGATGAGCGCCATGTCCATGCCGAAGAGCGAGCCGCCCTCCGGCACGACCATGATGCCGAGCTGGCGGCCGGCGGCGGCGACCATCTGCCGCTGGTTGCGGCGCGGCTGGTTGTAATTCTTGATCGACACCGCGCCTTCGGCCTGCAGCCGGCGGACGTGGTT
>JBBSLM010000587.1:0-1384 GCA_038255245.1 Sphingomonadales bacterium | reverse complement strand
GGCGGCAGCAGCGCGGCCAGGCGGCGCAGGGCGTTCGCCGCTACACCCGCTCCCCGCTCGCGCGCGCCGAGACGCGCCAGCCGCGCCAGTCCGGCCACGTCGATCTCCGGCAGGATCGGCGCGAAAATGCCCCGATCGACCATGATTCCGACGGTCGGCACGGGATCCGGCAGCGCGAGCAGCTTCAGCAATTCGTCGGCGATCCGCTCCCGCGACAAAGCCATCAAATCGTTCGCCCGCGCCGTGCAGGCTGCCAGCCCGTCCGCGTCCGGTTCGCCAGCACCAAAGCGGGCGTGGAAGCGGAAGAAGCGCAGGATGCGGAGGTGATCCTCGGCGATTCGGGTCAGCGCGTCGCCGATGAAGAGGACGCGACGGGCCTTCAGGTCCTCCAGCCCCCCGAAATAGTCGAACACTTCGCCGGTCGCCGGGTCGGCGCTGAGCGCGTTGATGGTGAAATCGCGGCGGGCGGCGTCTTCCCGCCAATCCTCGGTGAAGGCCACGGTCGCGCGGCGGCCGTCGGTCGAGACATCGCGGCGCAGGGTGGTGACTTCGGCGGGCATTCCGGCGCTGACCGCCGTTACCGTGCCGTGCGCGATGCCGGTGGGCACGGCCTTCAAGCCCGCCGCTTCGAGCCGGCGGATCACTTCCGCGGGCATCAGTCGGGTGGCCAGATCAATGTCGCTGACTTCCACGCCGAGCAAAGTGTCGCGCACGCAGCCGCCGACGAAGCGAGTCGTGCCGCTGTCTGCGTCCAGGGTGGCGAGGAGCGGCTTGAGGCCCGGGCGCCGCCGCCATTTCGCGTCCGGCAGCTTCATGCGACCAGCACCAGGCGCCGGCTCAGATTGACGATCATCGCCGCCGTCGCGCCCCAGATCTGCCGGCCCTCATAAGGAATCTCATAATAAGTGCGCAATTTGCCACGCCATTCGGCCTGGCGCTGCAGATGGTTAGCGGGGTCAAGCAGGAAATCGAGCGGCGCTTCGAACACATCCGCAACTTCGCCCGGATGGGCCACAAGCGACAGGCCGGGCGGCACGACGCCGACCACCGGGGTGACCTCAAAGCCGGTGACGGTCCGATAAAGGTCGGCGACGCCGATCACTTCCACCGAAGCGGGCAGCAGGCCGATCTCCTCCTCCGCCTCGCGCAGGGCAGCGGCGACCGGGCCGTTGTCGCCGGGATCGATGCGGCCGCCGGGGAAGCTCACCTGGCCCGGATGGTTCCGCATCGTCTCCGGCCGCAGGGTCAGGATGATCGTGGGGGAGGGGCGGTCGACCACCGCCACCAGCACCGCCGCCGGAGTGATGCCGCGACTCATTTCCTCCTGCTCCAGCGCGTCGCCGGGCAGCAGGATCGGGCTGCGGCGATGGCCTTCCTCGAGCGC
>JBBSLM010000586.1:0-1395 GCA_038255245.1 Sphingomonadales bacterium | reverse complement strand
CCGGCTCGGCTTGGTCGGCCGGCGCTTCACCGGGCGCACCAAAGCCGCCTCGATCAGCGCGACCAGCCGCTCGCGGGCTTCGGCGCGGTTGGTGTCCTGGGTGCGGTGGCTTCGGGCGGTGATGACGATCTCGCCGTCATTGGTGAGCTTCGAGCCGGCGAGCACTTTCAGCCGCTGATAGGCGTCCGGAGCAAGACCGAGCGCGAACACGTTGCAGCGCAATTGGCAGGCGGTCGCGACCTTGTTGACGTTCTGCCCGCCCGGGCCGGTCGAGGCCAGGAAGGTCTCGCTCAGCGCATCCTCGGGCAGTTCAAACGGCATCGCCCGGATCCACCTGGTCCGCATCCACCTGGCCGAAACCGGCATTGGCGAAGCTCAGCGGCAGCGGCGCGGTCGCGTCGATCGGCTCCTTGCCTTCGCGGTCCAGCCCGATCGACGCGGCGTGCAGCAGCATCCGGAAGCCCGAGGCGATGCCGTAGACCGGATCGCCCAGGATCGGCACGCCAATGCCCGACGCGGCGTGGACGCGCAGCTGGTGCGTCCGGCCTGTCTCGGGCTCGAACCGGACCAGCGCGCGGCCATTCGCCTCCGCGACCACGCGCCAGGCGGTGATTGCGCGCTTGCCCGCCGGGTCGGGCACCATCCGCCAGCCCGCTTCCCTGCTGCTGACCTTGCCCAAAGCGAGCTCGACCCGGCCATCCTGCTCCGCCGGCACGCCGTCGAGCACGGCCAGATAGGTCTTGCGCACCACGCCAGCCTCGAACGCCGCGGCGAAACGCTTGTGCGCCTTGGGATTGCGGGCGAGCAGCAGGCAGCCGGAGGTATCGCGGTCGAGGCGATGCACGGCGAGCGGCAGGCGCCGGAAACCGAAGCGCAATTCGCCGGCCTGGTCGGCCAGGCTGGGGGAGCCGTCGCGCGGCGGATCGACCGCCAGCCCGGCGGGCTTGTCGATGACGATCGCTTCGCCGTCGATGAAAAGAACATTGTCTGCCAGCATGCGACCCGCACTCGCATTTGTGAGTCTTCCGGGCAACAGCGCCGGCACAATCGCCCCGCCCCCCGTACTTCCCCCGCGTTTACCCTCGCTTAACTTCAAATTAACCTTTTGCCTTCACTCATTCGATGGTTAATTTTTCGCGAGCCGTGCGCGGACCTAGCGCAGCGGGATGGAAGGGGCGACGAGATGCGGGTTCTGCTGATCGAAGACGAGCCGACCACGGCCAAGGCGATCGAGCTTATGCTCACCAATGAGGGCTTCAACGTCTACACCACCGATCTTGGTGAAGAGGGTTTGGATCTCGGCAAGCTGTATGATTACGACATCATCTGCCTCGATCTGAACCTGCCCGACATGCACGGCTATGACGTGCTGAAGAAATTGCGCACCGCCAAGGT
>JBBSLM010000585.1:0-1396 GCA_038255245.1 Sphingomonadales bacterium | reverse complement strand
GCCGATCGCCATGATCATGCCCTGCGGCGGATTGATCACCGCGTCGAACTGCTTGGTCCCGAACATACCCATGTTCGAAATCGACGCGGTCCCGCCCTGATATTCGTGTGGGCTTAGCTTGCCTTCCTTCGCGCGCCCGGCAAGTTCGGCCATCTCCTTGCTGATCGCAGACAGCGCCTTGGCGCCCGCATCGGTGATGATCGGCGTGATCAGGCCGCCCGGGATTGAGACCGCGACGCTGATGTCCGCGCGGCTGTACTGGATCAGATTGTCGGGCGTGAAGCTGACGTTGCAGGCCGGCACTTCGGTCAGCGCGACCGCGAGCGCCTTGATCAGCATGTCGTTGACGCTGAGCTTCACGCCGCGCGCGGAAAGCCCCGCATTCAGTTCGCCGCGCAGCTTCAGCAAGGCATCGAGGCGGATATCGACGGTGAGGTAGATGTGCGGGATCGTCTGCTTCGCCTCGGTCAGGCGGCGCGCGATCGTCTTGCGCATGTTGCTAAGCTTGACCGCTTCGTGCGGCGTTTCGGAGGTAAAGGCGGTGGTCGGCTGGGCTGCGGCGGGGGCCGGAGCCGGCGCGGCTTGCGTCGGCGCGGCCTCGGCCTGCTGCGCGGCGCGCGGCTTGCCCGCGGCGGCGTCGAGATCGCCTTTGACGATGCGGCCACCCGGGCCGGAGCCGGTGATCCCGCCCAGGTCGATCCCCTGCTGCTCGGCCAGACGGCGGGCGAGGGGGGAGGCTTTCACGCGGTCGCCACCGGAAGAAGCGGCGGCGGGAGCCGGGGCAGGCGCGGGCGCAGGCGCAGGAGTCGCCGGCTGACCGGCGCCGGTCTCGCCTGCTTCCTTGGCCGGGGGCGCAGGCGGCGGTGCTGCGGCTTCGGCCTTCGCAGGCGCCGCCGATGCCGCGCTCGCATCTTCCCCTTCCTCGGCGATGATCGCAATGACGGTGCCGACCTTCACCCCGTCCGTGCCCTCCGCCACCAGGATTTTGGCGATCACGCCTTCGTCGATCGATTCGAATTCCATTGTCGCTTTGTCGGTCTCGATCTCCGCGATGACATCGCCGGAGGAGACTGTGTCGCCCTCCTGCTTCAGCCATTTGGCGAGCGTGCCTTCCTCCATCGTCGGCGACAAAGCGGGCATCTTGAGTTCGATCGGCATCCGAAAAGCGCCTTTCTGGGGTACGAAGCGTCGGCGCGATCCTTTCCGCAGCGGGAGGAGAGGGTCAAGCCTGTCCTGAGCTGGTCGAAGGAAGCAGGCCTTGCCAGTTGGCGGCTTCTCCCGCACCCTTCCGCCTGCAACGGGGACAATTGACCATGCGGACATATCTCGTCGTCATGGACGAAACGCAGGAGGCGGAGGTCGCGCTCCATTATGCCGCCCGCCGCGCCGCCGGCGT
>JBBSLM010000584.1:0-1398 GCA_038255245.1 Sphingomonadales bacterium | reverse complement strand
TCCCACCACACATCGAGCCCGGCCGCGCGCAAGGCGTCCACCAGCGGCCCGACGCGGTCGATATCCTCGCGTTTGTAGGAGATGAAGACGTGGCTCACGTGGGCATGCCCCTCCAGCGGCCCGGCCAGCTATAGCCGCGCCGCTTGCGACGACGCCAGCCCGCGGCTGGCGAGAGGAATGCGGCGATGCTATCCGTTGCCCATCGCGCAGCCGAGTCGGCGCCGCCGGTGGGGATGAACATGAACCTGATACTCTTGGGCCTGATGTCGGGTGCCGCCTTTTCGCTGGGCGTGTTTACCGGCCCCGAGCCGCGCGACATGAGCACCAACAAGCCGACCGCCGAGCAATGCGCCTCGGCCACCCGCGATGGCCGCAATCTGTTGGGCTGTGCCGCGCCGGGCGCGATGATTCCCGCAAGCAGCAATGCCAGCCCCCCGCGCCAGCCGCAGCCTCCGGTGAATCGCCCGCGCGACCCGCGTTAGGCTAGAGCTTCAGCCGCATCACCAGATCGAGGTCGGCATGGGTGCCGACCATGAAATCGTAGGTCCCCACCTGCTCGAAGCCGTAGCGCGTGTAGAAGCGGCGGGCGCGCGTATTATCGACGAACACCGACAGGAACATTTCCTCCGCCCCGCGCCGCCGCGCCGCCGCGATCGCCCAGCCCATCAGCGTGGCGGCGATGCCCGCGCCCTGCCAAGGCTTCAGCACATAAAGCTGCCGCAATTCCGCCGCCGGACCCGCCGCTTCGAACGGCAAGGAAGGCGGGCCGACCTTCGCAAACCCCGCCGCGACGCCATCATCCTCCGCGATGCGCACGGCATAGTCCGGGCTGGTCAATTCTCCCCGCCAATTCTCCAGCGAATGCTTCTCGAGGAACAGCGCGAGATTCTCGGGTGAGTAAAGATGCCCGAAGGTCTCGGTAAAGGTCTGTGGGCCGATCCGCGCCATCAGTTCGGCATCGTTCGCCGTCGCATCGCGATAGGCGATCATCCCTGAAATCCTTCCGGCGCGGGCCAACCCGGCGCGACCAAGGCCATGGCCTTGAACAATCGCCCCATCTGGTCCGGCGCGGTCAGCCGCTCCCGCGCCGCGACGATGGCTTCGGTTCGCTCCGGCGCGGCCTTGGCCAGGCTCGCCGCCCGCAGATCGATGCCCATGGCGCGCAGGAACGCGCCCTGCCCGACGGGACCGAACACGCGCACGCCCCCCTCCCGCGCGGCGTCGCCCAGCGCCTCGAAATCGACATGGACGGTCAGATCCTGCTCGCCCGGCGCCGTCCAGGGATCGGCATATTCATGCCGCGACACCGCCTGCAGCGTGTCGCCCTGCCCGTGCCGCGCATGGCCGTAATCGACGATCAAAGCCGCCCCGCCCCGGTCGCGCAGCCGCCCCGCAATG
>JBBSLM010000583.1:0-1401 GCA_038255245.1 Sphingomonadales bacterium | reverse complement strand
GCGAAGCGGCTGGCGTTATTGGCTGGGCGGCACCGCGAAGCGGCTGCCTGCGTTCCAGCGCGGCTTCCCGTCCGCATCGGCGATGCGCAACGCCAAGGCGGTGATGAAATCGTGCAGGCGGATTTCGTCTTCGGGGAAGATCCGCGTCGTCATGTCGTCCGACGGCTTGTGATAGCGATCAGCCCGGAAGGCGCGTTCGGTCTCCGCTTCCGGCGTTCCCGCGGCGAAACCGAACTTGAAGGCGACCGCCGGAATGCCCGCCTCGATAAAGGCGAACTGGTCGGAGCGGATGAAGCTGTTGCGCTCCGGAAAGGGATCGGGCGCCAGCGGCAGGCGCATCGCCGCGCCGACCGCCCGCGCATCCGCGCCGATCGAGCTTTCCTCGGCGCCGAGCACGGTCACGCTGGTCAGCGGATACAGCGGGAGCGCCATGTCGTAGTTGAGATTGGCGACGATACGCTCGCGCGGCACGGTCGGGTTGCGCACGAAATAGCGTGAGCCGAGCAGGCCCTTCTCCTCGGCGGTCACGAAGGTGAACAGGATCGAGCGGCGTGGGCGCTGGGCTTTCAATTGCTCCGCGATATCGATCAATGCGGCGGTGCCCGCGGCATTGTCGAGCGCGCCATTGTAGATCGCATCGCCATTGACCGGCTCGCCGACGCCATAGCCGTCCGTGTGCGCGGTCATGACGACATATTCGTTGCGCAGCGCCGGATCGCTGCCGGGCAGGCGGGCGACGATGTTGGGCGAGACGATCGTGTTGCGGGTCGCGGCAAAGCGACCGGTGAGGCGCGCGTCGAGTACGATCCGCGGGAGCCGCTGCCCCGTCTGCGCGGCCGCCATCACCCCGGCGAAGCTGCTGCCCGACCCAGCGAACAGCCGCTCATTTTCCGCCGGATTCCAGAGGATATCGAGCAAGGGCGTGGCGGTGTCCGCCGGAAACACGCCCGGCCGTGGTGGCTGCGCGGTCATCGCGTCCCAGGGCGTCACCAGCGCGGTGCCTGGCACGAGGTAGATCACCCCGACCGCGCCGCGCGCCGCAAGATTGCGGTCGCGCTGGCCGAGCGCGCTGCTGACCGCGTTGGCGGGAAGCCCGGCGGGCCGCCCGGCGACATAGACGGCGATCTTGCCGGTGAGGTCGATTCCGGCGAGATCGTCATGGCCCGCGTCGGGAATGTGCAGGCCATAGCCCACGAAAACCAAGGGCGCGTCGACCTGCTCGGGGATCGCCTGTCCGGCCTCGACGATCGCCATGCCGGGGAGCGGCACCGGCTGGCGCCTCCCGCCCGACGTCAGCGTCGCGGTCGAGCCCGATGGATTGAAGCGCTGCTCGATGAAGCGGATCGGCTGCAAAAAGCCCTCGGTCCCGGCCGGCTCGAGGCCCAGGCGGGTGAGTTCACG
>JBBSLM010000582.1:0-1407 GCA_038255245.1 Sphingomonadales bacterium | reverse complement strand
GGCAGGATCAGGCCGTAAGCGGCGACCACCGCCATATCGAGGTCCAGCGCCGCGAACGCTGCCTGCTCCTCCGGGCCGCGCAGCCGCTCCGGCGTCCGCACCTCGATCCCGGCCGCCTCGGCGCGCTTGTGGACGGGCGAGGGGGTCAGTTCCTTGCCGCGCCGCCCGCCCGGCCGCGGCGGCTGGGTATAGACCGCCACCACCTCGTGCCCCGCGGCCAGCAGGGCATCGAGCGTCGGCACCGCGAAGTCCGGCGTTCCCATGAAAGCGAGGCGCATAGTGCCTGACTAGCGGCCAACTTCTTTTTTCGTCACCCCGGACTTGATCCGGGGTCCAACTTTTTCTCTTCGGCGAAGCAGCAGGTGGATGCCGGATCAAGTCCGGCATGACGAGATTGCTTGAGAGAGAGCCTGCGCTTACCTCCGCAATATGTCCTCCCCCGAACTCGACGCGCTCACCCAGGCCCTCTCGCGCCTGCCCGGCCTCGGCCCGCGCTCGGCGCGGCGCGCGGTGCTGCATTTGATCAAGAAGCGCGAGACGGCGCTTCGGCCCCTGGTCGCGGCGCTGCAGGCGGTGACCGAGCGGCTGTCGGTCTGCGGCATTTGCGGCAATGTCGATACGCGCGATCCCTGCGCCGTCTGCGTCGATCCGCGCCGCGACGAGAAATTGCTGTGCGTGGTGGAGGAAGTGTCGGACCTGTGGGCGCTCGATCGCTCGCGGCTCTTCCCCGGGCGCTTTCATGTGCTGGGCGGCCGTTTGTCGGCGCTCGAAGGCGTGCGGCCCGAGGATCTCTCGATCGATCGTCTGGTCGCGCGCATCGCCGCCGGCGGCATCGACGAGGTCGTGCTGGCGATGAATGCCACGCTGGAGGGGCAGACCACTGCCCACTATCTGAGCGACCGGCTCGAGCATCTTCCCGTCCGCCTCACCCAGCTCGCCCACGGCCTCCCGGTCGGCGGCGAACTCGATTATCTCGACGAAGGCACGCTCGCGCAGGCGCTGAGGGCGCGGCGGCCGGTAAGTTAGAAGGAGTTTTTTCACGCAAAGCCGCAAAGGCGCAAAGGAGAAGAGCATGGCACTGATGCCTTGGTTGAAAGGCGGCTGCGCCGCTTTGATCTTATTTGCGCCTTTGCGGCTTTGCGTGAGACCGAATTCCTTTGTGCGTTCGGCAAAGCGTCCCCGCGATGGACGTCTTGCGAGCCAGCCGGCCATTGCCTAAATTAGCCCCATGGCCATTCTCCCGATCCTCGAAGTTCCGGACCCACGTCTGCGGCAGATTTCCCAGCCCGTGGAAGGGGTTGACGATGAGCTGCGCCAGCTGATCGACGATATGTTCGAGACGATGTACGCCGCCCCAGGTATCGGTCTGGCCGCGATTCAGGTCGGCGTGCCCAAGCGCGTGCTGGT
>JBBSLM010000581.1:0-1412 GCA_038255245.1 Sphingomonadales bacterium | reverse complement strand
GTCGCCTCGGCATAAGCGAAGAGCAATTTCGCGCCATGCTTGATGATGCCTCCATGCTCTTGGCTCGTGCCGGGGAGGAAGCCGGGGACGTCGACGAAGGTCAGGATCGGGATGTCGAAAGCGTCGCAGAAGCGCACGAAGCGCCCGGCCTTCTTGGCGCTGTTGATATCGAGCACGCCGGCCAACACCCGCGGCTGGTTCGCGACGATGCCCACGGTGCGTCCCTCGATACGGCCGAAGCCGGTCAAGATGTTCGGGGCGTGGGTCGGCTGAATTTCGAAAAAGTCGCCCGCGTCCACGATTTTCCGGATCAGCTCGTGCATGTCGTAGGGCTTGTTGGCGCTGTCCGGGATCAGCGTGTCCAGGCTGTCCTCCTGCCGGTCCCACGGATCCTCGCACGGCCGCTCGGGCAGATCGTGGCGGTTCGAAAGCGGCAGGAAATCGAAGAAATCGCGGGTGGCGAGCAGCGCGTCCACGTCGTTCTCGAACGCCACGTCGGCGACGCCGGATTTGGTGGTGTGGGTGATCGCGCCGCCCAATTCCTCCTGTGTCACCACCTCGTTGGTGACGGTCTTCACCACGTCTGGCCCGGTGACGAACATGTAAGAGCTGTCCTTCACCATGAAGATGAAGTCGGTCATCGCCGGCGAATAGACCGCGCCGCCAGCGCAGGGGCCCATGATGAGGGAGATTTGCGGGATCACGCCGCTCGCGAGCACGTTGCGCTGGAACACTTCGGCATAGCCGGCGAGGCTGGCGACGCCCTCCTGAATGCGGGCGCCGCCGCTGTCGTTCAGGCCGATGACGGGCGCGCCGACCTTCATCGCCATGTCCATGACCTTGCAGATCTTCTGCGCGTGGCGCTCGCTTAGGCTACCGCCGAACACCGTGAAATCCTGCGCGAAAGCGAAGACCAGGCGGCCGCTGATCGTGCCGCTGCCGGTGACGACGCCGTCGCCCGGCACCTTCTGAGTCTCCATGCCGAAATCGACGCAATTGTGCTCGACATACATGTCATATTCTTCGAAGCTGCCGGGATCGAGCAGCACCCGCAGCCGCTCGCGCGCCGTCAAGCGCCCCTTCTTGTGCTGCGCATCGATGCGCGCCTGTCCGCCACCCATGCGCGCCGCCGCGCGCCGGGATTCCAGCTCTTCGATCCGTGTCGCCATGCGCGGTTCCTATCCGCGACGGCGGGTGCTGGCAAACCAGGCTATTTGTAGAAACCCTCGCGCAGATTGATGCCGTGTTCGAGCCACATCTTCAGTGCGGCCAGCATCTGCGCCCAGCCCTGGCAATTGCCGTAGCTGGCCTTGAGCCCGGTCGCGGTCTCGCGCCAGCCTTCTTCGGCGATGGTGACGAGGGTGCGGTCGTCGCCCTGCGGTTCGAAGGTCATCGTCACGGTGGTGAAATAG
>JBBSLM010000580.1:0-1427 GCA_038255245.1 Sphingomonadales bacterium | reverse complement strand
TTGAAATACTCCCCGCCCTTAAGGCGCGGGGATTCTTGACACTTCACTGACTGACGCTACCGAAGTAGTCTTACTCTGTCTCTGTGTCCGTTTATAGTCGTGGCGATTCCCCATCCCGACTTTTTCTATATTCTTTGCGGCATTCTCGTCTCGATTATGTTCAGTCCCACAACTTAAACACTTAATTGTGCGGACTTTCAGATCAAGCTTTCCCCATTTAAAATCACACTCAGAGCAAACTTGGCTGGTAGGTTCCCATCGGCTAATCACTACAAAATCTCTACCAAACTTCTCACACTTAGCCTCACACAAAGTTCGGAATTCCGCCCAACCCTGTTGACTAATAGCTCTTGAAAGCTTTCGGTTTTTCAGCATTCCTGCCACATTCAAGTCTTCCAGAATGATAGCTTGGTTTTCGCTAACAACTTTAGTAGACAATTTATGCAGGAAGTCTTTGCGAGTATCCGTAATCTGATTATGCTTTTTGGCAATCTTCAAACGGGTTCGATGTCGCCTATTAGAATCCTTTTGCTGTCTCGCTAACTTCTTTTGAAGTCTTCTGACCTTGCGGTCTAACTTAGTGTAGCTAGGGGCTTTGGCTGATTCTCCATTGCTCATGAATGCAAAAGTCTTGATACCCAAGTCAATACCGACGCTTTGGTTTTTAGTCTCAATACTGACAGGTTCTACCTCGACTACAAAGCTCAGAAAATAGCGGTTAGCACAGTCTTTTAAAACCTTGACCGAACTGGGGTTGGAAGGTAAACCTCTTGACCAAATAGGGTTAATGTCACCAATCTTAGCTAGATAGACTGTTTCATTACTGATCGAGAATGCTGCTTTTGTGAACTCTGCCGACTGGCTATTTGTCCTTTTCTTGAATCGGGGTTGCCCGACTTTCCTACCTTTCCGTTTTCCAGAACAGGAGTCGAAAAAGTTTTTGTAAGCGCTTTCTAAATGCCTCAAAGACTGTTGTAACGGAACAGACGAAACGTCTTTCAACCACACCCTTTCTTCAGTCTGCTTAGACAAAGTGAGAATCTTAGCCAAGACGTTGTAGCCAGGGTACTTACTGGCCTTACTCAAAGCTAGAGCGTCATTCCAGACTACTCGAACACAGCCAAATAGCTGAGCCAAGCTCTGCTTTTGTTGGCTGGTCGGGTAAAATCTGTACTGATAGCGTGCTTTCATCTTTATGCTAAATTGGTCTGTAGCTCGATTATATATTGGTCTACACAAAATGGCAACCAGTCTAAGAAAAGAAAGGCATAGCGTTTCAGATTTAAAGATACATTTAGTCTGTGTGACTAAATGCCGTAGGTCTGTATTCACCGCTGAAAGTCTGGCTGTGATTGAAAAATCATTCCGGGAGGTGGCTGAAAGGATGAATTTCCAAGTCCAAGAATTTAATGGCGAATCCGATCATG
>JBBSLM010000579.1:0-1431 GCA_038255245.1 Sphingomonadales bacterium | reverse complement strand
CACCTTTTCGAGGCCATAATGGTCCTCGTCGAGGATCCGCTCGGCTTCGGCGATGTCGTGCTTGAGTTTCGACTTCTTGCCCCACGGGAGCCCGAGCAGGACGTCGAGATAATTGCGGCTGACCGTCGCTTCGGCCGACATCGGCTGCATGCCGCGCAGCTTCTTCAGCTCGCCCTGCGCCTTGCCCTTGGCTTCCTTGGAGAGCCTCGTGCGGTCGATCTTGCGGGCCAGCTCGGCCAACTCATCGCCGCCGGCGCCCTCTTCGCCCTCATTGCCCAGCTCGCGCTGGATCGCCTTCAACTGCTCGTTGAGATAATATTCGCGCTGGGTCTTCTCCATCTGCCGCTTCACGCGGCTGCGGATTTTCTTCTCCACCTGGAGCACGCCCAGTTCGCCCTCCATGAAGGCATAGGCCATTTCCAGCCGCTTGCCGGCGTCGCGCTCGGACAGGAGCGCCTGCTTGTCGGCGACCTTGATCGAGATGTTGGCCGCGACCGCATCGGCAAGGCGCGAGGCTTCCTCGATCTGCGAAAGCTGCATGCCGGTTTCGGCCGGCAGCTTGCGGTTCAACTTGGCGTAATTGTCGAATTGTTCGACGACCGACCGCATCAGCGCCTCGATCTCGGCGCCCTCGGGCTCCTCGCTGTCGACCGGCTCGACGTCGGCGACGAGATGGCCATTGTCGGTGCGGATATCGGTGAGCGTCGCCCGCTCCTTGCCCTCCACCAGCACGCGCACGGTGCCGTCGGGGAGCTTCAGCAGCTGCAACACGGTCGCGATCACGCCGAGATCATACAGCGCCTCCCGGTCGGGATCGTCGTCGGACGGATCCAGCTGCGAAACGAGGAAAATATTCTTGTCCGCCGCCATCGCGCTTTCCAGCGCCGCCACCGATTTGTCGCGGCCGACGAAGAGCGGCACGATCATATGCGGGAAGACGACGATGTCGCGAAGCGGCAGAAGCGGAAAGGTCTGGGGCACGCAAAACTCCGAAGGCGAGCCGGGGCGGCTCCTCCCCTTCTATATGGGATGCCTTAAGAGCGCATCAATCTGTGGGGAATTGTCCACAGCCTTGAACTCACCTTTCACTCCACGCAGATTCCGCTGCGATCGTTGGTGACCTCCTGCTCGGTGCGGTCTCCGAAGGGCTTCGCGGCGGAGACGCGGAACATGACCAGCGAGCCTTCGCCGCTACCAGCGCTGCCTGAAAATCCGACGAAGTCCACAACGATCGACTTGTCGCCTTTCGTGAGGCGGTAATAACCGCTTCCCCAGCCGGTGAGGCACCCAATCGAACGCGCGTTGACGCCCCGCGCCGAAAGCGCACGGGCGAAAGGCTCCCAATCCTCAGCGCCCGCATAACCGAATTCCACGCTGTCGACCGCACGACCACGGCCGTAGACAGTGGCCTCCATTTCGCGGCCGAGCGTT